>JAJDDU010000364.1 GCA_029260155.1 Phycisphaerae bacterium
GGTAACGGCCCGAGGACCGATGTGACGTAAGAGACGACGTCGGGCGGGGCAGGGAACAGCTTTAGGATGTCAGCGCCGGCGTTGTGGGCGGTCATCATTTCGTTGGGCGTGAAAGTCCCGGGGATGCTGACGGCGTCGAGCTTTCGCGCTTCTGCGATGACGGCTGGGTCGCAGACGGGCGATACCAGGAAACGCGCGCCGGCCGCGACGGCGTCTCGGGCCTGCTCGGACGACATCACGGTGCCCGCGCCGATCAGCAGGTCGGGCTCTTTGGCGAACTCGGCGATCAGCTCGAATGCGTTTGGCGTGGTGAGGGTGAACTCGACCACACGGAAGCCGCCCGCGACGGCTGCGTGCATGGCGTCCCCAGCCAACTGCGCGTCGCTCGTGCGGATGATCGCGCTGATGCGCCGTTTTTGGATCTCAGCCACTGTGGATGTTCGCTTGTTCATGCTCATGTTCTCGCCTCCCTAGGGACCCGTGGCGGTTGCACCCTTGCCAATTGCGGATGGTGGAAGTGTGACGTTCCACGCCGTGCTGTCCAGTACCAATTGGGTGTACGTGTTGCTGTTCGGTCCGGGGAAGACGGTGTAGGTGTCGCGGCACTCATAGGCAGGGGACTCGCCGGCCACGGACGCAATGATCGCTTCGGCGTCGGCGCCGATCACCTCGGCGACCACATAGGTGCCGTCTGCTTCGACGTCGCTCGTTGGTGGCATGAGGTTGTGTCGAACGTGCCCATACGGCGGTTCGGCCAGGCCACCTGCCAGACTTCCCACCAGTCGAACGATGTGGCGTCGGCCTCCTTGACGACGAGCCAAGTGTGGCTCGCGACTGCGCCGATGTCGGGGATAGGGGCATTGTAGATGCGGGCGACGGCCGACCCGTTGTTTCGCAGCGATTCCAACGGTGCGAACTGACGCTGGTCCGGCGGCGCGGAGAGGATGCTGCACCCGGTCACAATCGCCGCTGCGACTATAGCGATCAGCAGTAGAACACGCACAGTCATCCGCCTCCCGACACTTTCATCCGTTGAGACTCGGCCCGTCATCGTATCTGACCAACCCGCTCGATCAACCGGCCCAAGAGAAGTTGCTGAGTCAAACTGCCACCGCAAGATGGAGATGGAGGTGTAGTGGCGGGAGTCGAAACGGCAGCATCGCAGTATTCCTGCGATGCTGCCGTGCCCACCTGCACGCCCTACGGAACCGTCGCCGGGGCGCCGAACATGTTCTCGATGAGGTAAAGCGCCTAGCTCTTGGGGAGGACACTCTTACAACTAAAGGCGCTCTGACCCCCGAAACGCGCAAGAAACGCGTAGGTGCCCTTGGGCGATGGCGGAGACAATCCGGTTGACAACATCGAGCCGATGCCCCACGTTGAGCATGTCGAACATCATAGAAACCGTGGCGATTTCAGGCGATGGGGTGCGCGACGCGGAAAGAAGAAGGGCTGTTCCTGAACGATTGCCGTGTGGCATCCGCGGTCCAATTGACTTTACGGTGCCCCCGGTTTCCGGGCACGAGGATCGGAAGAACCCGAGACCCTGGTGGCCACTAGTAAACCCAAGTCGCGGGGGCTCGTTAGGTGCTGTTCACTGGATACAAAGCAGTGATACCCATTGAGAGGCTACAAGGTTCGGAATCCACGGACACTCTGTCCTTGACCTCCATGGCGCGCAGCGCAGCCCAGTTTCTGCGGGGCCACTCGTGGTGTGTGGACATTCGCAGAGGGTCGCTTGATATTGGGTGGGAGGGTATTGTCGCTGTATTTCTGTTTGAGATCGACCCGGCGCAGGCAGAAATTGATTCCAGCATGTGGGTAATAGTGGGAGATCTTCCGGCAGCATACATATGTAACGACAATCCAAACGGAGCATCTGCCTTGAATGCGTACGTGAAAGGGATGCAACGATGGATTGACGCGGTTCGAGTCGGCGGAGATGTGAGCGAACTGATGCCCATGAACACTGCTCCGACTCGTGAACACGCGGACCAGCTTCAATCACGCCTTGATTTCATCCGAAACGAGCTCCTGCCGTCGCACGAGAGTGACATCGTGGACTGTGATTGACGCCGTTGGGTACTCGCGCGAGTTGCAACAATCGAACAATCAGGGGACCAACAATCGTGACCATCTTTGGCAAGGGCGATTTGCGTCCGACGTTTTGGACGAGCAACACCTCCTGACGGCCACGCGCTACGTGGAGATGGACCCGGTCAAAGCCGGATTGGTCTCGACGCCGCGACAGTATCGATGGAGCAGTGCCCGGGCTCACCTCACCGGCCCCGGCGCGGGTCCGATCCCCCCCGAGTGCATCTGCCTCGACGCCGACAACGACGCCGACATAGACCTCCACGACTTCGCCGCGCTCCAAGAGGACTTCGGCACCACACCGTAGGAGCAGGGCTATCAGTCATCATCGCCCTGGAGGATGGGCGCGGTTCGATCGGTGTCGCACCACCAAGACGGGTGCGACGTCCGGCGGGTTTCACCCGCCTTCTCGCTTCGTCGCGCCGGGTACTCCCCGCCTCACGGCATATCCTCGACCCACGTTGTCGCATAGAATAGCCGGCGCTCGTGGCCACGCTCGCGTGTCCGTGGGCATGGAAGTTGTCGAACGATGCCCACCCAAGCGCGGGCATGCCACCCAATATGAGATGCACTCCTGATGCCCACACCGGAACGGGACGCCAATCGCATCATCTTGATCACCGGATGCAGCAGCGGGATCGGGCGATCGTCGGCCGAGATGCTGCTCGAGCGCGGGCACACGGTCTACGCTACCGCCCGCCGCAGCGAATCGGTGGAAGACCTTTCGCACGCGCTTGAACGCTTCGGTGATCGGGCAATTACGAGGCGTCTCGACGTGACGGAATCCGCCACTGGTGCTGAGGTCGTGGCCGACATGATCGAGCGCTGCGGGCGAATTGACGTTCTCGTGAACAACGCGGCCTACGGACAAATGGGCGCCATCGAAGACCTAACCTCCGAGCAGCTCCGCCGCCAATACGAAGTCAACGTGATCGGATTGTTGGACCTTACCAGCCGTGTCATTCCTGAAATGCGCAGCGCCGGCTTCGGCAGAATCGTCAATGTATCGAGCGTGGCCGCTCATGTCTCGGCGCCGCTCACCGGTGCGTACAATTCGAGCAAGGCGGCGCTCAACGCCCTTTCCGGCAGCCTCCGCATGGA
Organism: Phycisphaerae bacterium; assembly: GCA_029260155.1. Classification (GTDB taxonomy): domain Bacteria; phylum Planctomycetota; class Phycisphaerae; order UBA1845; family UBA1845; genus OFTM285. Next base: position 3,196 of record JAJDDU010000364.1, read on the forward strand.
ATTGGCCGGCTCGGGGATCGATACGGTTCTCGTCGAGCCCGGCCTGATCGCCACGTCTTTCCGCGAAAACGCTGTTCGTGCCCGCGACGCGTCGCCGCCCCCGCCGGGATCGAAGTACAAGGACATCTACGACGCCTGGCTGGATCGTTGGAAGCAGCGGATGATCAAGGAGGTCACGCCGCCGTCGGCCGTCGCCCACGCCATTGTGCTCGCCGTCGAGTCACGTCGGCCGCGGGCGCGGTATCGGGTCACCAACGTGGCCAAGTTCGCCCCGTTCGCGTTTGCAATGTTGCCGGACCGCATCGCGGATCGCATCCTGTCACGTGCGTCCGGCTTGACCCGCGCCCGGACGCGGTGACGGGTCTCTGGTTGAAGCGCAATGAAAGAGGCAGTGTCCAGGCTCTCTCAGCCAGACACTGCCTCTTACTTATCCCAGGCTTGGTTGTGGTCGGCACCAACTTGCGACGCTTTCGCGTCGCGTGCTCTCTCCCCGAGTCTCTCTCTCTCGGTTTTCTCTCTCCGAGTCTCTCTCTCTCCGGGTCTCTCTCTCCTGCACTTCGAGTCGGCTCTCTCTTTCCAACTCGAAACGCGGCACCAGCCACCGAGAAGCCTAGGGCACGCACGCCGAAGACGGCATGCGAATCGAACCATCGTTACCAATTCATTGGGAAGCACTGACTGTTGGGGTGGGCCCGCTTTCTCTCCCTTGGGGCACTCAGCACTCTCCCTTTGTCTCCCGTCCTCCTTGCGTACCCAGTGTACCTGGATTACACATGGGTTTCAAGTGGCTTGGCCACGAATTTCAGGAAAATCTACGGTCGCCAAAAGTGCTGCCCGGTCTCTACCGACGACAGTGGAGGCGGGAACGGTCTTGGAGCGACGCAACAGCGTGATGGTGGCCGCGTTTCAGAGCGAATCCGCCACAGCCGACTAGGAGAATCGCCACATGATTGTCGTAATGAAACCGGGTTGCGAGGAGTCCGACGTCCGGCACGTTGTCGAGCTCGTTCAGCAGATGGGTCTGAAAGAGCACGTGATTGTCGGAACTGACCGGACCGTGGTCGCAGCCATCGGCGACAAACGCAGCGTCGACAAAGGGGCCATCGAAACTGCGCCCATGGTCGACCGTATCGTCCCGATCCTCGCGCCCTACAAGGTCGCCAGCAAGGAGATACAGCAAGATCCAAGTTCGGTGCTCATCGCGCCCGGCGCGGTGATCGGTGGCGCGAGGATTGGTGTGATCGCGGGTCCGTGCAGTGTGGAAGACGAGGGGTTACTCCTTGAAATCGCCCACGCGGTCAAGGCTGAGGGCGCGATTGGTCTGCGCGGCGGGGCGTTCAAGCCGCGCACCAATCCCTACAGCTTTCAGGGTATGGGCGAAACCGGGCTGAAGTACCTGGCCAAGGCGCGGGAAGCCACGGGTCTGGCCGTTGTGACCGAGATCATGAGCATCGACCAGGTCGACATGGTCAGCGAATACGCCGACGTTCTTCAGATCGGAACGCGCAACATGCACAACTTCAACCTGCTCGTCGCCGCCGGAAGAACGAACAAGCCGATCCTGCTCAAGCGCGGTTGGAGCGCGACGTTGGACGAGTTCCTCCTTGCCGCTGAGTACATCATGAATGAGGGCAACAAGAACGTTGTACTCTGCGAGCGCGGCATCCGAACGCACGAGGAGTATGTCCGCAACACGCTTCCGCTGGCCATCATACCTGCCGTCAAACGCGAGTCGCACCTGCCCATCATCATCGACCCGTCGCAGGGCACCGGGCACGCGTACATGGTTCCATCCATGTCGTTGGCCTCCATCGCCGCGGGCGCCGACGGTTTGATTATCGAAGTCCACCAAGACCCCGAGCATGCCATGACCGACGGCGCCCAGTCCATCACGCCGGAGGTCTTCGCCAAACTCATGCAAGACACGCGCCGCGTCGCCGAAGCGGTCGGCCGAACCGCGTAGACGGGGAATTGATCGCTGTAGACGGATGATCTTCGGCGCTTCGGTACCGGCCTCAGGCGGACGAACGGACCGTGCTCGGCTCGATGGTCGGCGCGGGTGTAGATGGCAGGTCGATGGCGTCCGCCATGGTCGGGCTTTTTCCGTCGTTACTGTCGTATCGGCTGCGAACTGCAAGTGCGAGTGAGAACAATGCGGGGACCACGAACAACGTGAACATGGTCGAAAAGACAAGTCCGCCCACGACGACGCTGCCAATGCCGCGGTAGAGTTCGCTGCCCGCACCGGTCATGACAACGAGCGGAAGCATGCCGCAGATGCTGGTCAGTGCGCTCATGACGATTGGGCGGGTCCGCGTCCTGACACTTGCGACGACGGCGTCGTTGGGACGCATGCCGTGATCGCGCATGTAGGTCAGCGCTTGGTGAACGACGAGTATCGCGTTGTTCACGACGACGCCGAGGAGGATGATGAACCCCAGCATGGTCAGAACGTCGAGTTGCTGGATGGGCACGTTGATGTCAGACAGGCTCATCCAATGAACCAATCGCAACGCCGCGAAGCCGCCGACGGCTGCCAGTGGCACGCTGAACATGATCACGAAGGGATACAGGAACGACTCGAACAATGCGGCCATCAGCAGATAAATGATGATGACCGCGAGCGCCACGCGTGATTGCAGGAGCATCAAGCCAAACTCGGGATTGATCGCCATGAATCCCGCAGCGCCAAGGGCGCCAAGCAACAGCGCCGCACGCACAAATGCCCGCGTGCCGAAGATCAGGCCACACGTCATTGCGGCGAGGAACACTGCCGCGGCACAGTACCCCAGCGTCACCTCAATGGTCCATCCAAACCAGCTCGGCCCGTTGACTGTCCCTCGAAAGTCCCCGAGCAACGCTCGTTGTGTGGTCGTGAGCTTGTCGGCATTGCCCGCCATCGCCATCATGATGGACGGGTCGATGGCCCCCGATTCACGCAGAGGCTGCAGAATCTCGTCC
>JAJDDU010000365.1 GCA_029260155.1 Phycisphaerae bacterium
ACTCACCGACCTCGGGCGAGAGGTCCTAAAGTGTGAGTTGGTGCGCCTCGACCAGGTCACGGCAAGAGCTCGGTCAGCATGTTGCCGTTGAGAAGATTCACCGTGCTGTACGTGGATACGCGCATGGAGCCTTCCCACGCGGGCGGCGCGCCCGTCCCCCCCATGGGTGCCACCTGAGTGACGACCACGTTCAACTCATAGCAGCCCGTCGGGTCGGTATCTCCGCCGTCCACTTCCGGTGCACTTTCCACGGAACAGGTAGGGTCCGATGTAATGCCGCCCGGATCCGGAACCGAAGTCTGACCGGCAGCCGCCACCATCACATAGTATTCACCCGCCGGCATCCAAAGGTCGAGCACGGGATCGGAGGCACCGGCGCTATCGTTCTGCGTCCACAGCACGCCGCTCTCGTTATACAGAAAGAGCGAAACAATCCCGCTCGTCTGCGGCGTGCAACCGCAGTCGAGATTGCTCATCGCATCTGCGCGCAGGCTCACGTCCGACGCTTCCTCCAGCGTGAAGTGATAGACGTCGGCATCAAAATCACCCGTCCAAATCGGGACAATATCACAGTCAGTGGTGTTTCCGATCTCGCCGGCGACCTGCCTCGGCGCACCTGGGGAGACTACCCCCAAGTCCAGGGCGTTTGCGATCACGTCGTTGCCAAGGCCGGCCTCGTCGCCGCCCGATTCACACGGAGCGGCGACACTCACGCCGCTGTGGGCGAGCGTCAAAGCGAGTACGACACCGGCGACTCGACGATTTACGCAGAGTGCGCGTACGGGTACATTACGGACAGGTCTCAGATGTGACATGAGAACACTCCTTTCGCCTTCAGTTTCGACTTGCGAGCGCTCGGACACGGAACCGGCCAAAGCTCAACTCGTACTCGCAATACTAACCACGTCGGAACTGTCGCGTCAATAGGTACTTCTCAATTGTGTGTATTTCAGAAATATATCGCCATTTGCATGCTGTGGAAGACCATTCGCAATGCAGGTCATTCCGCGCGCGACAAAACATCCGGTTCGCATCGCGACCGGGCGGGACTTTTTGCTGCATTCTGAATGACACGGGCCGCAGGCTGGTCGATCAAGACTCGCTTGCGCAACTGAGGCTGGCCACCTCTTGATCGGATTCGCAGTCACTGTGTGCGCGGCGAATCCGGTCGAAGTCATCCGCACAGTTCAGGAATGGCTGAATGAGCTCGGGATCGAAGTGCGTGCCGGCATCGGCCCGAATAGTTTCCACTGCGTCGCCGTGTTCACGCTCGTCTTTGTATCGACGCTTGCTGGTGATGGCGTCGTATGCGTCAACGAGTGCGATAATACGGGCGGGAAGCGGAATCTCTGTTCCCGCGAGCCCGTCGGGGTAGCCGCTGCCATTGTAGCGCTCGTGGTGGCTGCCCGCTATCTCGACGCACATCTGAAGAATCGGCACCGGTCCAGTCTTCGCCATGGCCGACTCGATGACTTTACGCCCGATTGCACAGTGCTCCTTCATGGCCGTGAATTCTTCTTCGGTGAGCTTGCCGGGCTTGCACAGGATGTCGTCGGCGATGCCCACCTTGCCAATGTCGTGCATCGGCGCCGCACGGTGAATGTCCTCAATGAATTGTTCATTGACAATGTGCGCGTACTTGGGCGACGCGCCGAGTTCGGCGGCCAACAGGCGGGCATACTCGCGCACGCGCTCGAGGTGATTGCACGTCTCGTTGTCGCGAAACTCGGACAAGCGACCCACAGTCATGAGCAACACGTCCACGGATTCGTCAAGTCGCTCGCGATGGAGTAAGTCGTGCAGCGCGATCGCGCTCGAATCGGCAATCGAGCGAATGCACTCGACTTCGTCCGGCGTGAAGACGCTGCTGCCGGGCCTATCGGTGATGCTCAAAACCCCGAGCGTCTCGTCGCTGGTCATCAGTGTAGTTGCGATTAGCGGCGTGCTCACGAATGTCTCAGATGCGTAGCGATGCGTTCCCGAAGCGTCTGCAGTCGAGTCGCCGTCGTATGCATTCGCGACGAAGGTCTTTCCAGTGGCGAATACGCTTCCTGCGATGCCGGAATCAGCCGGTATCCGAATCTGTTCTACCACATCCTCGTCAATACCCACGGCGCGCGCGCACGCCAAGTGGCGCCCGTCTTCGGTCTTCAAGAGTATCGAAATGCGCTTGCTGCCGGTCGCTTCGTTGACAGCGCGCAGCGTCAGATCGAGGATCCGGTCCCGAGTGTGTGCTTCGTTCAACGACCGCGTGAAATTGTACAAAATCCGCAGCCGACTCGTTCGTTCCTCCACTTGTACCGACAGCTCGGCGTTCAAGAGGTCCAGCTCTTTGCGCGTCTCGCGCAAACGGTGAACGGTGCGGATGCGGGCGAGAAGTTCCACCACTTCAAAGGGCTTGATGACGTATTCAACCGCACCGGCCTCAAGCGCCATCACCACGTTGTCGCTCTCGCTACGCCCGGTCACCATGATCACTTCGATGTCCGACGTTGACGGACACTGCTTGATCCGGCGCGTCGCTTCGATTCCGCTCATGCCCGGCAGCGAGAGGTCCATGACCACCAAGTCCGGCTGGAAGCTGTCCAGCCGAGCAAGGGCCGTTTCGGCGTCGTGGACGTCCTCGGCGTGGTAGCCGGCCGAGGCGAGGTTCGCGCGCAGAATGAACGCGAGCTCCTTGTCGTCGTCGACGACCAATACTCTCGCCCTGTGTTGTTCCGGCATACACACCTCGTCCGGTGGGACGCCGAACCGTTCAGGCCGGGCGCCAGTTCGCAAGACACTACCCCCTGAACATCGGAAATCGACCGCGGCCAAATCACTTGCCACCCAGAAGCACCACGGTGACCGGGCAGCCGGTGCCGCGATGAGACTGAACGCTCCATGGAAGGTCCGAAAACACTTCTTCGCCCGCGAGCGATTGAGCGAACAACGCCGGCGCGCTGCTGCGGCGGTCCCGGTTTGCGCCGGCTATCCGCTTTTCTGCCAACAGGTTATGCAGGCTTTGGCGGCGTGACCCGCAGCACGGGATCTGGTCGCCCTGTCTCGTTGTAGGTGGCGACGTTTGCGCTCCTGCGGAAACGAACATTCGCCGATGAAATACGGGAGCCGGAGCAGAACCGACAATTGAAACATGAATAATTGGAGGGCGCTGGAATTTCCCAAAGTGCTTGATATAATGTGAAGTAGCTGGGAGTTTGCCTCTCGGCTCCACGTTCGCTTCTCGGTTCGTCCTCTTGGGGATCAAAACCGACTCGTGGGCGAACAATTTGGTCTTCCACTCGCTGCGGCACCCTTTGAC
>JAJDDU010000366.1 GCA_029260155.1 Phycisphaerae bacterium
AATCCCTGACAGGAGTTTACATCCCGAAAGACTTCATCCTCCACGCGGCGTCGCTCCGTCAGGCTTTCGCCCATTGCGGAATATTCGTTGCTGCAGCCACCCGTAGGTGTCCGGGCAGTGTCTCAGTCCCGATGTGGCGGGTCACGCTCTCACGCCCGCTACCCGTCGTTGCCTTGGTAGGCCATTACCCCACCAACAAGCTGATAGGACATGGGCCGATCCCGGACCGGCGGACCTTTGCTGGTTGCACCATGCGATGCTTCCAGGTCATCAGGTATTACCGGCACTTTCGCAAAGAGAGCAAGCTCTCGCCGTTATTCCTGAGTCCGGGGCACGTTACCCATGTATTCCTCACCCGTTCGCCACTAAACTAGAACTCGGTTACCCAAAAACTAGTCTCGTTCGACTTGCATGCTTTAGCCACGCCGCCAGCGTTCGTTCTGAGCCAGGATCAAACTCTTCGATTGAAAAATCATGTCCTCGCTGCCGCCCGGCGAACCGAGCGACCTCGCTGGATACAATCATAATTGAGGGCTAATCAATTCTTACGTGTGTCACGTGGGAATTGTAGCCAGGCGACGAAACACCCCAAGAGATGAAACGTTCGCCTCACCAAACCTCCTGCTGTGACAGGAGGTAATAATCCGCATCGACCGAGCGGTGTCAAAAACACCGCAACACAAATCGGCCGGGCAGATCCACATTCCCACGACGACTAAACTGTTAACTTGTCAAAGAGCAACGCTGGCTGGCAGCGGTCTGCCTCAAACCAGCGTTAGAGCAGTAGGATAACGCGAGCCCAAACCCTGTCAACCGCACGACGCACGTTTTTTGAAAAAATGATTGGCGGACCGGCTGGAACGCCCCTACCGACGATCAAGGGCCAAGAACCAACCCCGCACAGAAGAGGATCGGCCCTGCGCTCAGCACCGCGAATGCCGCGATTGCGAAACCACGCCGTCGCCTCTGAGAAACGCCTATGATTGCACACACCAGCCCTGCAATCCAAGCAGCGCCGGCGACCATGAACGCGACGCCGAAGGACACTATCCAGGACGCCGGAGAGGCCGCGTTGGCCTGCTCTTGCAAGAAACTCTGCAGTTGCTCCGCAGTGGGATTATCACCAAGCGCTTCTTGGAGCGGGGTGGCCACGATCGCCATGGCCGAGACGAAGCCGGCGACCCACAGGCAGCTGAGTGCGAGTGCGACTATTGCGACAACGTTGCGCCCCGCCGATGCAGCCCCTGGATGGCTGATTTCGCACGCTTGGGGAATTTCGCCCGAGTGCAGATAGGTCGATGTCGCAGGCGCCAGCACGGTGTTGCGACAGTAAGGGCACGCGACGTTGCCTGAGGCCCACGCGTCGTCGACCTCGATTGGATTGCGGCACGATGGGCAAGCGAACTGTATGGACATGGCGGAAACCGTAGCTGGGCCGCGGCGGCGGGTCAACTGGCTGCGATAGAGGAAGGCAAAGCGAACGCGTTAGGGACGCCGGACGGCATGCTCTCGCTTGCCTGGTCAAGCCACTCCGATTGCGATGCACGCCTGCTCAAGCCGACGCCTATTGCTCGCCGATAGAATTGCGTCCCGGTCACACCCGAAACGAAAGGAGCAACGAAAGCGACGCCATGAACAAGATTGAACTCATCGATGCCATCACGTCCGTGAATCGTTCCGCGACACGCGATTTTCTTGCCGAGTTTTCAGAGCGAGACCTCGCCGACTACGTAAGGCAACTCGACAGTCTCGGGTTGCTGTCACCTCGCTTCGTCGAGGACAAAATCAGCCGAGGGGACGGCACTGTGCAAATCGGCGTGTGTTCTTGAGGACGTGGCGAGAGCACTAGCTGGGCGCGACGAGGTTCAACTCAGTGAGGTCGGTCGGTCGTCGGCCGGTCGAGAAGCTGGCGATACGCGCGCCGGGCTCGACGAGGAATAGGTAGACCAATCGGCTGCCGCGTGCTTCAAGTTGCCGTTTCTTGATGCGTCTGAAGTCGCGGATCCCACCGCGACCGCCGGCAGCGACGGCCTCGGGATAGTACTGGATCTCGACGACGTCCTGGCCGTCAATATCCACCACAGCGTATTGCCCGACGACCGGGTAGACGTTCCCTTGCTCATCTTGAAGCTGGTACTGCTTGACCGTGGTCACGGCGAAGCTCAGTACCTTGCCGATTCCGCTGCGCGCCCGGAGTTCTTCCACTTCGAGATGCAAGAGGCGTTTGTCGGACGGGACGGCGAATTTCGTGAGCTTCGCGTCGGACCCGCCGTCCTGATCGGCGACATTTCCGTGAACGTGGCCGCTGGAATAGGTCTGCCTTGATTGTTCGAGGCTGAACTTCTGGTAGTCGGTCATTTCGGTCGGGAGATTGTCCCCGAAGTGCGACGATTGCGTCGCGCGCACGCCGGATACGCGGTCCGTGCTCCTGCGACCTCGGGGGCGGCTGCGGCGGTCTCCGGCAGGTGCGGGCGTACCGGAGACCGGTTCAGCAGATGCCTGCGTTGCCTCTGGCGCTTCGGAATCGCCTATTGCGCGTTGCGATAGGTCGGCGCGGGCCCCGACCATATACTCGATGAATTCAGGTACGAAGCGCTCGCTTACATCAAAGACAAAGTCGACCTCCGAGCCCTCGTGTGGCTGATAGAGCTTTCCGTTCTCAATCCTCACCGCCAGCTTGGGATTGTCGTTATCGGTCATGGCTACGGGCGCGTAGTTGGCGGTGGGTCCGGCGGAGGACTCTCGCCCGACGAGACGAATCTGGTGTCGGGTGAAGCGGTGTTGCTTGTCGTCGTCCATGGCATCGGGACCGAGCTTGAGACGTACGAGATACCACTGTCGCCCGTTGTCCGGGTTGACGCGCTCGTGGGTGATGCCCTGCGTGGAATCGCGGCGACGGGCGCGTTCATCGATAGTCTTGTCGAAGATGAAGTCGCGGCGTTCGACGTGTTGAACGGTGATGGATCCCTCTGGAGCGATGTGGCGGATTCCGCTGGGGGATGACTGTGCCCAACACACCTCCTGGACAAGATCGGGGTGGGCGTCACGAAAGCTGTGCCGCCCGCTGAAGACGCCCTCGGACATGTGGGTCGCCACGCTCACCGCGAAGCGATCGGGCGCAAGCCACAGCGATCCCTCTTCGCCGGTTTCGGGGTCCATCAGGGTGTGCCCGAGGAACGAGCCACCAAGGGGTGACATCAGGATGGCCAGGGCGAGCACTCCGGCCATGGTCATGGCCGTGACCAACGCCACACACGCCGCGGCCGCCCGGTCGATCAACGCTGGAATCAAACTGGATCGTGTGATGTAAATATCGAGCAGGATGCGGCTTACGATCAGCGGAACGATGAAAGTTCCAACCAATGCGACGGGCATCGAAAGGTCTCCGAGGGGACCCAACAGATAAGACATCGCGACCCACTCGTAGGTTGCAAAGGCAAGCGCCGTGCAGAGGAGCACGAGGCCGCACATGATTGCGGCGCTCAACACGCCTTGCAGCGCTTGCATGTAGACGACGGCAAACAGAACGGCCACCAAAAACAATGAAAACCAGTCCATGGGCGGACCTCCACTAGCTATTTACTGTCGTCACGCAGTCCGCGGATGATCT
>JAJDDU010000367.1 GCA_029260155.1 Phycisphaerae bacterium
TGTCAAAGTCCACCTTTCCCGACGTTTTCCGTTTGGTGGTCTTGCGGATACCGCCACGCTGGCGGATTGCCTCAGTCGACCCGCCTGCGGCCACCTCAGCCGCAATTGTGACTCGGCGAAAAGCATGATGCAAACCACCCCATCGAACAATGGACACGTCTTCGCGCGGCTGAGATGTTCTCGATGCCGCTGGCACTCAAACGGTTGCAGTCTGATTGGATTGCGGATTGGTGCACATTCTCTGTCGCGTCGGCTCGGCGCCGCCGGCCTTGATGTTGGGCAGCGCAAGACGTTGCATGTCGCGGCATTTGGTTCCTCCTCGCGGAACATCGAATCAACCAATCTCACGCTGAGGCGGCATGACGACCGCGGGCCGTTCCAGGCCAGGCGGCGACGAGTGAGGACCAGCCACAAGATCGAGGCGTTACGAGGCTGGTCCGCACGCGTTCGGCAACCGTCCGGGCGATGTTATCGGCTCGCCGCTCGCCTAGAATCGGTGTGGACAAATATCTGGGAAACCACGGTGCGCACTTGTAGCCCGCCCGGCAATTCGGCTATACTGATAGTAGTGAGGAGTCATGAGGGGTTCAGGAGTTACGGGTGGCTCGGTCGACGGCTACCGGCGTTCTGGAACGTCGGCGGCGAGCGCGTCCCCAGAGTTGCCGCCTTGGACCCCGTATGCGAGCGTGTTGTTCGGACTGCGGGGTGCATGTCCGACCTCCGGCACCGATTGGTCTTGCCGGGTTTTCCACAGACGTGATTGAAAATGAGCGCGTTTGGCCACATCGCTCTTGAACGTGGTTTGTAAGGATGAGTTGCTTGGATGATCGTCACGCGCGGTGTAACCACTCAGGCACCTGAAACGAGATATTCGGCTTTGGAACGGATGTGCTCGGACCGTTGCGTTCGAGGCCTGCATCGTAACAGAAGAAAGGAAAGAAGCATGAGTTTGGTGAAGAACTCTTGTTGTGGATTGCTTGTCGTCGCGATGATGGCGAGCGTGACCTATGGCGAGCCCAATGCATTTATCGTTCGCGCGGGGCTGCAGGACACCGTCCCGCCGAGCGGCCCGGTAACGATGAGCGTGTCGCCAGGAGAGACCGTGGCGTTGGAAGTTTGGCTAGCTGAGGGCGCACCGCAGTTGCTCGCTGGATACCAGGTGAGCATCGAGGGCGTCGCAACGCCCGGAGCCGGCGCTGCAGGCATCATTGAGTACCTCGATACTGCGGGGAATGGCGGTTCGGTTCTCATCGACATCACGAGACCGGATTGGGCGCTCACTGGTGTCCCCGGGATCAGCGTGATTTACGCAGAGAGCTTCCTGCCGACGGAGTTCTCGCTCGTCGCGTTCCAACCGATTCTAGGCCTGGGAAGCGCCGTCGATCTCGGGTACATCGGAGAATTCCAGTTCACGGTGTCAGCGGACGCGTGTGGCGCGCACACGGTGGATTTCCAGCCATTGGGCACGCCTCCTTCCGGCGGAACCCTGTTCTCGGATGAAACAGGTATGGGGCAAGTCGCTGCGACGTTGCGTCAACTGATCCTCGATGCCGGTCCCTGCACCGAAGCCTGCTGCTTTGCGGGCGGAGGCTGCAACAACGTACCAGCCTTCCTGTGCAACCTGCAGGGTGGGATCTCCCAGGGTGAGGGGACAAGTTGTGAGAACACGCCCTGCACGGCCCCTGAGGCTTGCTGCTTTGGGAACGGCGACTGCGACGATCTGGATTCCAGCGACTGCACCGCGCAGGGAGGCACACCGCAGGGGTCCGCAACGACATGCGCCGCCGATGGTTGCCCGTCGGCACCGGTCATCGTCCACGCAACGGGTCAGCCCGGCGAGACGCAGCCGTGCTCCGGCTATACCGATCCAAAACGGGAAAGCTCGAATGGTAATGACCTCGATTTCGGACTGACGGAATTGACACTCGTCTTCTCCATGCCGGTCTTCAGCATCGGCGGCGGAGCACTCGGCCCTGCGGACTTCGAGGTCCATGAGACGGGCATCGCGTTCGTTGTCGATGGAAGCCAACCAGTGCCACCGACTGCCAGCGGCTCGCACGGTTTGGGCAATGTCTCGCTGAATGCCGCAGAGACCGAGTTGACCATCCACATTGAGCACGACTTGGCAAGCGTCTCCGTTGGCCACATCCATAGGGCGGCCGCCGGCGCAAACGGCGGAATCGCGTTCCCGTTCGCAAGCGCCGCCAGTCCGATCGATGCCCTTTGGGCGTTGAATCCAGCCGATGTCGCCGACCTCATGGCCGGGAACCTCTACGTCAATCTGCACTCGCCTGCCTTCCCCGGGGGCGAGATTCGCGGGCAGATTCTGCCCAACGCCGTCGCTAGTGTCGATGCGACCGGCAACCCGACCGTCCTCGTCACTCTCGAACGCCCGATTTCGCTCCAGGAATGGACCACGACACAAGCGGTCGTGCAGAACGCCGGCGGCGTTCACATCACCAATCTGGGTGACCTCGGTTCCGCGAATGAGCCCGACCGCCACGATTCGGGATTCATGCCGTGCGACGTCGATCAGAGCGGCAGCTGCAGTCCGTTCGACTTGCTGCGCTTCCGTCAGTTCGTCAACCAGGTCTCGACGCCGGACTGTGGCGTTCTGCTCGATTTCCTCGACATCGATAGGACCGGCACGACCGGCCCGTTTGACCTATTGGCGTTCCGCCAGCTCGTCAACGGTGTGTTCCCGGCCACACAGCCATGGGGCAATACGCCCATGAACAACCCGCGCCCGTAGCGCTCCGCGAAAGCTATTGTGACGCAGAAACCAGGCCCGCCGTTCCATCTGGAACGGCGGGCTTGTTGCGTTGCAAATGCAGAATCACGGTCGCGAGCTTGGGGGGCTGCCTACTGCCCTTTGCTGTGGACGCTTGGCTTACGAAGGTTGAGCGTTTCTTAGGCACGTGGTCGAGCGGATGGCGGATTGCCCCACCCACCGGACGCCGACAACGCGATCAGACACACGACTGCCGGACGTGAGGGCGTGGGTGTCCGATGAACACACGCGGCGACGTTGCACCGGGATTGAACAGCACATGGAATCGCGCCCAATTCCTCAGGTCAACGGACGCGTTGGTAGCACGTGGCAACCCGCCTCGCGGACCGGAAGCACCTTCCGCGAGGATTGCGAATCTCGCAGATCCACGGTTCCGTTCCCGTCAGCGTAGCCGCTCCACTACACGCTCGCAACGCGCAAGCTTGCAGTCGCTTCTGTTCTTGCGAGAGGTATTCATATCCAAGTTCCTTGCGCAATTGTGAGAACAACGTCGGCCCGGCCAACTCGCTCGTGACAGGCTCCTCGGAATGCCAATGACGGCATGTTCGCCGGGTGAAGAGGCTTGACGCCTGCCAGACTGAGCTGCTACGGACTCTCCCCCACGTCTAGCAGAACTCGGGGGACTAACTATGTTCTTTGTCAATCGCGGGGGTGTCATTTTCTTAGCTTTGGCTCCATTCGCTCTTTCTGACGGGCTTGGTGGTAATGCTCGTCGTAGGCGATCCGGTCGTACCAGAGACGGTAGGTGATCTTGA
>JAJDDU010000368.1 GCA_029260155.1 Phycisphaerae bacterium
CCGCAGGGGTATGCCGACACGCCGCCGCCCCATGCCCACAGCAAACGCCCGCGCAATACCCCACCAGCCGCCCAAAACAAGGGCAAACGCAGAATTCTCAAACCCAACAATCATCGGTGTAGTTATTACTATGCGGAGACCCTGCGCGCAGTCCCGCCCGCACCCCAAGACAACCGCGCGCACCCGGCAAGAACGCCATGCGCAGAAGGAAACCAAACCGAAACCAAAAAACCGCCGCTAGCGCCCCAAAAACGCCGGTTCACCCCAAACGCGCACACCCCAAATTACGAAACGAACCCATCTCGCAGTGCCACTTCAACGCGGGCAACCGGACTGCGGCGCGCGAGGACACCGATCAATGCGTGGCGTTTCCGCCTGTCGTGGCGTCTTTGGCATGCGTCGCTTTCGCGGGACGCCCTCTGTTGTACAAGGCACCTAGCCCCTTCCAGAAGTCGTCCAGCGTGCGCGCCCAACTGTTGATCAGCCGGCCATTCACGAAGACAGTCGGCGTGCTCCTGACGCCCAACCGCTTGGCCTGCTCGACGTCTTCCGCAATGCGCTTGGCCACCTCGTCGGAGTTCATGGCCTCGATCAAACGGTCGGCGTCGAGACCAAGCTGTGAAGCCAACGCGTGCGCGTCCAGTTGGCCCAGTGTCTTGCCCGCTGCGAAGAAGATGTCGTGCGCCTCCCAGAACTTATCATTGCCGCCCACAATGCGAATAGCCTCAGACAGCTTGGCCGCGTCGCAAGCGTGCGGGTGGGCGCGGATTTTGGCGTACGGGTTGCAATCGGAACTGAGCGGATAGTGTTTGTAAACGACTTGAAGTCTACCCTTGAAGTCGTCGTGGTAAGACGCTTCAAAGTCCCCGGCGAACTTGCGACACGAACCGCACTCGAAATCGCTCCACACGACGAGCGTCGGCACGTGCGACGCCCGGTGGCGCACCGGGTCGTCGTTGCGAAACTCGATGGTGTGCTTCTCGCCGGCCATGTGCGCGCTGATCATCTTACCGACGTCGCTCCGGATTTCCTCCATGGCAGCCGTCAGCTTCTTGTTCACGCCGCTCAACCCCGCGACCGAGGCCATCTGCATCTCAAGCTGCGCAGCCACCAAGCACATCGCGCCCGCGACGATCGCCAAACGGGTCGTCGGATGCGGCAAGATACCGGGTTCCGGCGCATCTTCCGCCGTCCCCCGTGGTCTTCGCGGCCACAACAAGACGTTCGAGACGAACAGTACGAGGTTGGCGACGTGCGTGCCGACGCACAACGGGCACCACACCGACAGATCCGTCGCCATGATCTTGATGAATCCGATCGACCCCACCAGCGCGCATCCGTTGACCAAAAGCGGCAACGCATGCCACCACCGACCAGCGCGGTTCACCCTGCCAACGGCCAACAGCCACACGAACATCGCCGTGAAGTACATGAGCCCAATCAGCGCAACCGGCACGCGGAACTTGTCCTTTGGGTCGCCCTCGCGAATCGGCGGGAACATGCCGAAGTCGCTGGCGAGCACCGTGTCGCAACTGATGTTTCCGGATTCTCCGGATTCGCACATCGCGCTAAGCCAATCGGGCGCACCCGAAAAGTGCATGTGCTTGGCGAGCAGAGTATACGAGAGGTACATACCACTCACCGCGGCTGCGATCGCCGGAACTACGAACCACCATCTCGCCTTCATGCGTGTATTGTCTCCGCTTGCGGAATTACTTGGCAGCCGCGTCCTCGGGGGTCGTCCACCGTTGCCACTTTCGTTTGAACGCTTCGAGATCACCGAGGCCGACCGCGGTCGCTTCGGCGGAAAAGGACGTAGGGATCTGCGCCTTGCCGAGCGTCATCGTCAGGCAAGTCGTAAGGGCATGTTCGGCGATGCGGTCGTACTCCGTCGCGATCATCGTCGTCGCCAAGCCGCCTTCGATGGCAGACCACGTATGGGGAAACGGGTCGACGGCGATCATTCGGCAAGTCTGCGGCAAGCTGAGAGGGCCGTCAGGGTGACGGCGAAGAGGCCAATTCCCAATCACAACCCACGCGCCGAGTTTCGGATACCGCCGCATCAACTTGTCGATGATCTGGCGACTGCGATCCGTGTCGCCTTCGCAATCGCGATCGAAGAGGATCGCCAGTTGACCGTACGACTTGAGACGCTCCGAAAACGCAGCGTGCTTTCGGGCGGAAGATTTGTCGACGGAGTCCGCGTGCAACACCACGGCTGTCCCGTGACCGCCGAGGGCAGCGTGAAGCGCGTCCGCCAAGGCAGCACCGACGGCTGCGTCGTCGGATCCTGTGTGTACGAAGGACGTCGTCCCTTCGACCGGACGCAGCATGGTGACGACCGGCACTCCCCGGGCAGCCACCGCGTCGAGCGTGCCGAGAAGTCCCGCCGGGTCCGACACCTGTACGCACAACCCCGCCATGCCCTCGTCGGCGAGTTGTCGGATGAGCTTGCGCTGGGCGTTGACCGACTGCGTCGGCGGCGCAGCGATGCGAAGCGGAATCGTGGCAAGCCCCAACTCCCCATGCAGTCTCGTCGCCGTCTCCCGCAGTACCGGCCACAACGGATCGTCCTCGCCGACGCCTACGATCGCCACGAATCCCGTTGCCTTGCGATCCAGCGATTCTCCACTTCGGCTACAGCCGCACCCCGCAATGAGTATTGCGGCGAGCAGGAACTTGGTCTTAGCCTGTCCGATCAGTCGCATCGATCCCGAAGCCTCCCGATGACTGGTGCAGCCGCCACCACCGTATCGCAGTTTCACAATGTGTTCAAATCAGCGCCGCCTGCCCCCCCTTGCAGTTCAGCCCAATCCGTCATGCACCCGACGCGCAGGGCATTTTCAGTTTTCGTTGTATTCCGCCGGGCATTTGGTAGAATTGCTACTCAGCCCTTCGATACGAGCCGCGCGAAACACGCGCGCAGTGGAATAGGTCAATGTCTGTCCCGTCGGAAGGAGACAATCATGTCGCAACGATTCAAACACACATCCTCATCGGTAATCCTGGCGCTGTTTCTCTCGGGGGACTAACTATGTTCTTTGTCAATCGCGGGGGTGTCATTTTCTTAGCTTTGGCTCCATTCGCTCTTTCTGACGGGCTTGGTGGTAATGCTCGTCGTAGGCGATCCGGTCGTACCAGAGACGGTAGGTGATCTTGA
>JAJDDU010000369.1 GCA_029260155.1 Phycisphaerae bacterium
ACCGAGGCCTTCTCTTAGTATTCTGGCGCATTGTGTCACGTCGGCCACCTGCTCGCTCGCCGTGAGCCTCGCGTAAGGCACGTGACGGTGTCCGTGGCCGCCAATGGTGTGACCGGCGTTTTGCATGGCTGCGAGCTGATCCCACGTCATATACCAACGCGATGCGTATTCGCGAGCTGAGCCGACGTGCTCTGCGAATAGGTGATCCAACATCCGATCGCGCAGGTCGAGTGGGAGCGTCTGGGTGAGCAGATATTTGACGCGTGCCCTTTCCGGCGTTTCGTAATGGTAGACGCGGCGCGCGGCGTCCATGTCGACAACGTGGTGATCGCGCGCGTCGGCGGCGTTGCGGTCAAGCCACTGCTGGACGGCGTGCCACAATTCTTCCGTGGGGCGCTTGCACATCAGCAGATGAATCTGATGGGCGGGCGACATTCGGGTTTCGGTCAACACGTCGGTTTGCACGAAGAACACGCCGCGCAGGCCTCGGGATTCGAGGATGGGCTGCACCACTTCGGCGTGGTCGGACAGGCCATCATCGAAGGTCAGGAGGAAGGAATCGGCGGCGAGTTTTTCGCGTCCCGCGCGCCAGGCGACGAGCGTCGGCCAATCGATCGGCGTGAGCACCTCGCACAACTTGTCGATCTGGCCGGTGAATGTGGCTACATCGAGACCGCGGATGTCGCGTTCGTCGGTACCCGCGCGGTCTCGCACGTAGTGGTACATTACTGCCAGGCATCTGGGGTTCGACATAGTCCCTTCCCGCATCTCCGTCGGTTCGCTGCAAGCCACCTTACTGACTATATATCGGCTGGAGGGCGATTTCCCTTCACTGTGCAGAACTTGCGGTTCAGGAATTGCGCGTGTCGCGACGTGTCACTTTGGCAAGTCGACTACAGGCTGCCCGGAACTCACAGGCCGACAATTCGTCGGCGAAACCACTCGGGGTGCCACTCAAGGCGTATTCGAGCACATAACGACGCGTCGCGCGACTGTGAATTCATGTCTTGGCCACATGTGATTTACGGATTGCGATCTCTCGACGCTGGGGCGGATCGCTTGAATAGAAGGGACGTTCTTCGTACCTTTGGGGCGTTGTCCGTTTGGATGGTGGGCTTGGTGGGTAGATAAATGAACGCTCGGATGCTGCCTCTGCTGGTCTTTGGATGTTCTCTGGGGTCCGGGTGCGGACCGACCGTCACTCCGAACGACGGCGTGGTCACCGAAGATGAGGGCAGCGGTTTTTTTGACTCCAATGATTCGTTCTCCTCTGCGCACGCTGTAGCGCTATCGCTTGATTCGGTCACACGAATCGGCGGCGTGATCGAAGAGCAGGACGATGTCGACGTATACGACCTTGGTCTGTTTCGCGCCGGGGAACATGTGATCGTCGATGTTGG
Source organism: Phycisphaerae bacterium (assembly GCA_029260155.1). Classification (GTDB taxonomy): domain Bacteria; phylum Planctomycetota; class Phycisphaerae; order UBA1845; family UBA1845; genus OFTM285. The sequence continues at coordinate 1,401 of JAJDDU010000369.1, forward strand.
GCTGACAACGGACGCCTTGGATGTTGCTGTCGGGTTGTTTGACGATTTTGGGCGGATCATCGCGATGAACGACGACGAAGACGCGTCTGCGGGGATGTCGGACTCGTTGCTGGACGCGGTATTGCCGAGGGGTTGCACTCCGTTGTTTCTTGCGGTTGCTGCCGCTCCCAAGAGCCCGAGTGCCGGAGAATATGAAATCTCCGTGACGATTGATCGCGAGGGACTACGCCCGCAGCCAAGCCGTCAGGTGTTCGTGCTTGATTTTGATGGCGGCGGAGTGGAGGTCGAGCCGGGTCGGACCGTTACGATCGACCCGTTTGACGCCGGCGAGATCGATGTCTCGCTAACTGACTTGACGCAGGAGATTCGGGACGGAGTCGTCGCTGCGTTTCGGGCGCGCTTGAGCGAATTCGATATTGAGGTCCGCAGCTCGCCCGATCTTCCGGAGGATGGGGACGCGTTTTCGACCATCCTCGTCGGTGGATCGACGACGTTGCTGGCGGACGTTGACACGGATACGTTGGGGTTCGCGCCGGGTGGGGTTGACTATTCCAACACTGATCGTAGCGATACGGCCGTCGTATTCGCGAACTCGTTTTCTCTTGAATTGCTCGCGGGGACGGCTTCGACCGATGACATTGCTTTGACGATTGGGAATGTGGCGGCGCATGAAGCTGGGCACTTGCTGGGATTGAGTCACACGGATTCGACCGGCACGCTGATGGATTTCGCGTCAGCTGCGACCTTTCTAAATGAGTTTCTGCGGGTCGGATTCGGTAGCTTGGACGAGACCGTGTTTCCAATTGGAACGCAGGATTCCGCGCTGAGCTTGAAGGAAGTCGTCGGGCAGTATGCCAGGCCGTTTTCGATCGTTGACGGCGATCTCGATGGTGATGGCGACGTTGACCTGATGACCGCCAATCTGGAATCCCGTGATGTCGCGATCATGTCGAACGACGCGACGGGTGGCTTTGTTACGGTGGCAAGCTACGTGGCGGGTTTTGTGCTGGACACGCCGCACGCGGTGGTGGCTGCGGATTTCGATGACGACGGTGATCTGGACTTGGCCGCTGCCAACACGGGCGACCGCGGGCTGGCGGTCTTGTTGAACGATGGCGACGGCACGTTTGGTCCTAGGGTGAATTACGAACCCGATGGCGCGTGGAGCCTCGTTGCGGGCGATGTTGATGGTGACGGGGATGTCGATCTGGTTATTCTGCGGTCTTTTCTGGGCGGCATGGTCTTGGCGCTGAACGATGGTGACGGTGGGTTTTCTGATATGACTGCGTTTGAAGAAGGCACAGAGCCCGAACGGGGTGTGCTGGCTGACTTCGACGGGGATGGTTCGCTCGATCTTGCCGTCGTCGATCGCGGCGGCGATGGTGAGGATGGCGACTTGACGCTCTATGCCAACGACGGGCGTGCATCGTTTGTGCGGGTGGACAGATTGACGGTCGGCAGCCGCCCGGTGTCCGTTGTCGCGGGCGATTGGGACGGTGACGGGGATGCTGACCTTGCGGTGGCGAATCTGGGCGATGATCAGGTGGCGATGCTGTTTAACGAAGACGGTGCCGGGCTCTTCGGTGATCCCATGGCTTACGATACAAGCGACGATCCGTGGTCGTTGGCGGCGGCGGATCTGGATGGTGACGGTGACCTGGATCTGGCGGTGGCTGCGCGATCGGACGCAGGAGAGTTATCGATTTTGCTCAACGGCGGAGACGGCGTATTCGCCGATTCGGTCAGCGTAGCCGCGGGTGTCGATCCCGTCAGCGTTGCTGCGGCTGACTTTGACGGGGATGGAGACGTTGACTTGGCGGTCGCAAACGGCGGGACGTTTGAATTGAGCTATCGCGATGGCGGTGTGTCAGTGCTGCTCAATGAGGGTGCGGGCGTGTTTTCCGACGCGGTCGCGTTTGCGGTTGGTACGTCAGGCCGTTGAGTGTGACCGACGCCGTCGCGAAGAGAGAAGATCATGATGTCCGTGAGATTCGCCACGCGTGCTGTTTCTTGCTTGTCTTGGCTCGCGGCTTTGACTGCGTTGAGCTGTACCGGTCCGAGCGGGACGATGCCGCCGGATTCGGTTCCGACGTCCACAATCTGCAGCGCATTTTCGGCTGGGTGTGCGACCGACCAAGGCCCGAAAGCTCCGACGGCGGTTACGCTGGCTGATTTCAATGGAGATGGGGCACTCGATGTCGCAGTGGCCAACTCCGATTCGGACAATGTTTCTGTCCTGTTCGGCGTTGGGGATGGTACGTTTGAGTCGTCGATCAACCATCCGGCGGGATCGGGGATCTTCGGACCGCAGGGAGTGGTGGCTGCGGACTTGGATGGTGATGGCGATGTCGATCTCGCTGCCGTAACGGGGAGGATGGCGATGCCGGGCTCTCGATCTTGTCGAATGATGGCACGGGTGCGTTCGATCGTTCGGGGAGATTCGACAACGGATCGGCCGTGCCCGAACGTGTGATCGCGGGGGACCTCGACAACGATGGTGATTTGGATCTTGTGGTGGTGAATTCGCTGTGCATTGAAGTCGCGGTGTTGCTCAATCGCGGCGACGGGTCGTTCGACGCCCCGGTGTTGCTGGCCGATACGCCATGTGCATCGTCAGCTGCATTGGGAGATATCAACGCTGATGGTCTTCTTGATTTGGTTGTGACAAGCAGTGACACCTTCGAAGAAACCGAAGACGCAGTGTCGATCTACTTGAATCGTGGTGGGACTTTCGACTGGGTGGAGGACCTTGACGTGGTCGATGGTCCGTCGGCCGTGGCGATCAGCGATCTGGACGGTGATGGCGATCTGGATTTGGCCATCGCCAACCGACGATCATCTGACGTGGTTGTATCGTTGAACAACGGTGAAGGTGGGTTTTCGGTCGGCGGCTCATTCGATGTCCGAGTAGCACCGCATTCGATTGTGGCGGGCGACTGGGATTCGGATGGTGACGTCGACATCGCGACGGCCAACACGGCCAACGATTCCGTTTCGGTTCTTCTTAACAACGGTGACGCAGTCTTCGCGGATCAGATGGTCTTCGAAATCGGAGGAGAGTGGCCGGTCGATATCGCAGCGGGTGATCTTGATGGCGACGGCGATCTCGATCTCGTCA
>JAJDDU010000370.1 GCA_029260155.1 Phycisphaerae bacterium
CTGTATCGCCCGAGACCGGTGGAGGCGATGTAATCGATGTCGCCCGGCTCGATCGATGCCCGTTCGCACGCCTCCGCGATGGATCGCCGCGCCACGTCGTCGAAGTCCGCCTGCGTTCGGGCGATTCCGCGTCCCAGAATCCGCCCCTCTTCGTCGATGATCACCGTCTTGGTGGCGCCGGCGCCGAGATCAACACCTGCAATGTATGCCACGTTTCGCTCCTTTGTGTCCTTAGTTGAGCGACCCCACTCCGTCGTGAGCTACTCAATTGTCATCTTCAGCGATCTTTCACACGCCCGCTTTCCAGAATGCGATGCGTGTTCCTATTCGTCGACCCAAACGGTCGGCTCCGCGCCGACGGGTATGTCGGGCTTGTAATTCGCGAGCACGTGGTCCATAGCGAACAACGCAGCCCCCAGCGCGCCGCAGAAGTGCGCGTCCGGACTCACGTTGAGCGACTGACCAAGACTGGCCTCAAGTGAACGGATCATGCCGATGTTGCGCGCCACCCCGCCTGTAAACGTCATTTCCGGATCCATGCCCACGCGGCGCACCAGACCGATCGTCCGCGCGGCGATCGCTTGATGAACACCCGCCAGGATGTCTTCCACCTTTTTCTTCTGCGCTAGGTGGCTCAAAATGTCCGACTCGACGAACACGGTACACACGCTGGTAAGGCGGATCGGCTTGGTCCCCGTCATCGAAATCTCACCGATCTCGTCCAGCGTCAGCCCGAGAACTTCGGCTGCGCCTGCCAGGAACCGACCCGTGCCGGCAGCGCACTTGTCGTTCATGCAGAAATCGAGCACGTCACCTTCCGGGCCGATTTTGATCGCCTTGGTGTCCTGCCCTCCCATATCGATGACCGTGCGCGTGTTCGGGAACAACATCTGAGCGCCGCGGGCGTGACACGAGATTTCGGTCACTTGCGTATCGCCGGCCTCGATCTTGTACCGGCCATAGCCCGTGCCGACGACAAATCCGACGTCTTCGCGTTTGATTTCGGCGGTGGCCAGCAATTCATCCAGCGCCCGCTGGCCCGCGCGTACCACGTTGGCGCCCGTATCGATCAGCGCCCTCGCGACGATAGCCCGGGCTGAGTCGATGGCGACGGCTTTGGTCTGCGTGCTTCCTACGTCTATTCCGGCAGCGTATTTCATGTTTTGAACCTCTCTGAGTGTCACGTTCGGTTACGTGCGAGCCGCTTCTTCCCCTTGTCGGAGCCGCTTGTATTGCAGCGATTCGAAAAATGCGTCTATGCGATTCTTCATCTGAGCTTCGGCGTAGTAGCGCGGGTCTTCCAGGTCGGACTCGACCATCAGCGTCGGTATGCCCAGCTCCTTGGTGAAGTACTCGCGCATGTCTCCCTGTCCGGCCGAGAATAGCCGACAGCTTTTGATGCTGTGAATCACAAGCGCGTCGGCACTCCAATCCTCGACGTACGTGCGAATCTGCTTGTAGCGCTCAAGCATCGATCGGTTGCACAGGTTGTGCACGATCATCTGCTCGGCGATGGTCTCCAACGGGTGATCCGCATCGTGGCGGAATCCGAACTCCCACGTGCCACCCACGGTCGAATAGGTGCTCTGCACAGACACCGCTCCCCACGCCTCGAACAGGTTTCGGAAATTCCGATAGTAGGGATAAGGCGGTGGCCCCTCGAAGACCACGCGGAACCGCTCGTCGTCAAGTACGCCGATGCCGTCGGCGACCATCTTTTCGTATTCCTTGACGGTCGCGTCGAAGAAGTCCGCCGCCTCCTTCGTACCGCGGAGAGCGTTGATCGGACCCATCATGTTGATGCTGTCGAAGTAAGCGTCGTACGGCGTCGGGCGGTTCTTACACAGTTCCTTGGCGCGGCTCCAACCGTCCTCCGCGCGAGCGGAGTACCGCAAGATTTCTCGCAACCTGTCGATGTCGAACTTCTTGCCCGTTAGCTCCTCGCACCGCGTAATCAACTCGCGCAACTGACAGACGACGTACGCAATGTCCGCCTTGCTCGGCGCGTCTTCGCGCAGAAACGGTATGTCGAGCATGATCATCGGGACGTCCATCATCTGGGCGCAGTGTTCGAACCACTTGATGTAGACGTTGCAGCCGACGAAGTTGCACACGATGATGGACGGTTTGGGAATCGTCCCCTCTTTGCCCACACCGCCGCACATTGTAAAGCCAATGTCGGCCTTGACGTACGCACAGTTATCCGATGCGTAGCCGATTTCTTCACTCTTGATGATGTAGGGCAAAGAGTTCTTACGAATGGCGAGCTGCAGTGCGTTGATTTCCGGGAAAACCGGCAGGATGTCGAAGCACCGCAGTATTTCGACGCAGTTGCCGCTTATCATGAGATAGGCCGACGGCACGGGGTTTTGCGTGGCATCTTTGAGCTGCCCCATCCAGTCGGTCATAATATTGCGGGAGAGTTCGTGCACGTTCCCGCGATAGTCTTTGTCATTGGAAACAGTTGTTCGCATTAGGATCCGCTCCGGCTATCAGTTCTGTCTCTGTGTTTGCGCATCAGTTCACGTTCCACTCAATCTCAATCGAACAGCATTGACTCGGCGAAAGTCTCGATTTCTGTCCGAGTGGCTTCGAACGTCCACATTTTCTCTTCATATTCGATCTTGAGATGGGGAACGTCGTCCTCCTCCAGCTTCTGACGAAACAGGACATAGTCGAGGAGCGCCGGTTCGCAGAACTTGGCCGGCGCGAATAGGACGGCCTCGGCGCCGGACTGTTTCATGCGAACAACCAGTCCGTCCGCCCGCGGCTTATCGACGTCGTGACGAACCGAGGTGTATACACTGCTGGAAACATAGGCCTGCGACAGTGCGGCCAATGGGTCGCCGTTGGACTCGACATCGTGGTCAAACAACCGCCACCCGATCATTAAATCGTCGTCCTGAACGATGCAGCCGCCGGCTTCGATCACATCGATCAACCCGATCGGCGGTTGCTCGCAAAAGGCGCCTTCCAAGACGATGCGCACGCCGTCGCGCGGCTTCACTTCGGTCGCTTCTACTTCGTCGCACAGATCCCGTAGCATCGGCGCGTAGTCCTCCGGCATCATGCGCGTGCCGGCCTGCACGACCGCGTAGACATCCGCGGCGGCGATCGATGTCGGATGCAACTTGCGATGGCTGTACAGTCGTCGTACCAAGGCACGCACTTCATTGTAGAGCACCAGGCTCTCACAAATGGCCTCATCGGTGATCGGGCGCCCAACGCGTTGAGACAGCTTCGTGCGAAAACGCTCGAACTCCGCCCGCGCGTAGTTGAGTGTCTCACCGCTGTACATGTTCTGCGGCATGTGAAGGTATTCGATGTAGAGGTCCGGAGCGTTACGCGTCACCAAGCTGGACAGATTGCGTGCCACGTCGCAGATCGAACTGAACACCACGCCCTCGAAATCCTTCATGTCGTCGCGCAAGAACAGCTCAAGCGTGCTCTTGGCGATCGAGCAGATGAACGACTGGAAGCGCGATTCAGCGTGGGACAGTTCGATCTTGTCTCCGGCACCGAACAGCCCGACCGGCATCAGACCAGCCGCGTGTATGACTTCCACCGGCGCGTACACCGGAAACACACCGAAACCGCCTACGTCAGGGTGTTTCTTTCGTGCTTCGGCGAGCGCTTCGCCCGGCAGTAGATCCACTAGATCTCGGCATTGCTGAACGACCTCTTTTCGTGTCATGCGTTCCTCCGTTACCTATCGCCGGCTATACCGACCCGGTCGCCGGCCGCTCCGTTTCACTTGGAAGCGGGGCATCAGTCATTCCGTTTTCCGTGGGGTACTGCCAGCCCGGCAACTGCACGCCGTCGCAGGCATAGTTCATTTTCGGCGCTCGTTGTCCACGATCAAGCAGCGCCAGCAGCCCCGTTTGTACAAACGGGTTGATTTTGGGGTTGAACGTTTCGCCCGTGTCTTTGGCAAGGGCTTCGTCGTCGGCCCCGCGCGCCAATTCCTGTTTGAACAGTGCACGCGAATACGGAGCGTCCTTAGCCATCTGACGTGCACGCTCGAACCCGCGCCGCAGCGCCTCCAATTCGTCCTCGAAGACGCCGTTGCAAAGTCCAATCTGATAAGCGCGGTCCGCCGTCATACCCTGATCGAACACCTCGAATATGATTGAGTCGCCCATCCCCAGCCGCTGGAGTTCGCCGGCCGCCCCGAATCCGGGCAGAATCGCGTAGTCCAGTTCCGGCTGGTTGTAAGTGTTCTTCTGATCCCAGTGCGACTTCCGCTCCAGCGCGTCAAACGCGAAACCGAATGCCTTCACGTCGTAACGCAGATCGAGGAAGTACGTGAACTCCGCGCCACCGCCCCACTTCTCACCAAACACGCCGATCGACGCCACCGGACTCCGCTGGATCAAGCGAAACAACCCCACGCCGTTGCGACTGGAGGCAGCCGCCTCCGATTCGCTCAGCGGCGCGTAGCCTTGGTCACGCTCGAACCAACCGCGGTTGAACTCGCGCGCGTCAGCCCCCAGCATGCGCATTCCGCCGCCGCCCGCAGAGAACATCACCGCCCCGCACCCGCCCTTTCGGTGCAGCGTCAGCACGCGACTGTACGCATGACCGAGTTGGTCGATGACGGCTTTGTTGAACACGTTGCCCCGCAGAGGACTATTGAACACGATGCTCGCGACGCGATCCTTCGTCGACGGCTTGCAGAACTTGAGGTCGAGATAGCAGCCCACGTATTGACCGGTTTCCAGATCGAGCTCCGCGACGGGCGTCCGGTAGTACCGACCGTACCCGAGCAGGCGCGTCAGATTGCGACGCTTCATCTCCCACAACAGACACGGCAAGCCCTTTCGCGGACCGCCGGCACCGTCGACGTCCAACATAGCGACCGTATACGGATCATCCGCGTTCTCGTCGCGGGCGCGACGAATCAACTGGATCAACCCATCAATGGTGAGGTTTGCAATGAGCGCGTCGATTAGTTCGATCAGACCGACCTTAAACCGAAGACCGGCCCGCGTCGCGATGTTAATCTGTCCGGGCGTGGCAATTCGATCCTGAATCATGTCGAGCGCGTAGAGACACAGCGGCAGCGCATAGCGCCGAAACGCTTGCCCACCGGCGTCACCCGCACAGGCTACGTGGACCAGCGACTCGGCGCTCTTGATCTTACCTGCCAGCCGATCGCGCTCCATCGCCTCATAGTACGACCAGTACTCCTTGCGCGAGTTGTCACCGATTGGCACGTAGTCCCCCGATTCGGGGTCGAGCACCCCCGTCGGTCGCGGGCGTTGACCATCGCTCCAGGAATAAAATCCACAGCGGCTCTCTGCGTTGACTCCCGTGTTTCCGTCTCGCTCCAAACGCGCGACCCACTCCGGATAGGCCGCACCGTCACGTTGATACAAACCGCACAGACGATCTGTCTCCGGCAGCGCAGCGCCCATGTGACGCGACGACTCCGTGTACGGCATGTGACCCGTCTGATCGAGCACCACGAACGGATTGGCTGTAAAGAGATCCCACAACCCGCCCCGTTCGACAATGTCATTCGCGTTCTTGACATCCCACGAAACGATCGCTCCCATTGCCTGGAAGATCGGATCGGTGATATACCCGTGATGATCGACCGGCAAAGCGATGACCGTCTTTTCCAGGATCTGATCGGCGAACACAGTGCCGATCCGGAACGTTGCGTCAGACGCATACTTGCCCTTCATCACGTCGATGAGCCGGTTGGCCTCGAACGGGAAGTATCCGTGCACAGTCAGGAATTTCTCGCGGAACGTTTCCGACGCGAACAGTTCAGCCAGTTCCTCCGTTGTGTGGGAAGACGTGTTCGAGAAAACAGCCGCGATGCGCGACGGGTCGGCGGCACTTTCGATCGATCGAAAAATGTGCGCCTTGATCTCACTTCGCTCGGTCGCGACTTCCCAGATGATGTCGGCTTTGCCAAGCTCGTCGTAGCTGCGGGTATAGGTCATCCGCGCCGCACATGCCTCCGCGTCCTGCGCACGCATGCGGGATCCGGCAACGTCACGTTTCCATAGACCTTCGAGTCTGCAACGGGCGGCATCGAGTGCCTCTTCCTTAACGTCCAACAGCAGTATCTCGTAGTCGGTTTTCTGAAGCAGATCAATGACGATGCCCTGTCCCATCGTGCCCGCGCCGATGATCGCCACGCAACGAATCTCATTGATTCGTTGCACCGCTGGTTCGAGCGATTTGTCACCAAAAGAAAACGCACGTTTCATGTCAGCACCCTGTTATCTCAGCAAGACCTCACACCGCTTCAGTGTTACGCACGATGACGGCAGCCCCTTGGCCACCACCGATACACGCCGATGCACAACCGTACGCGATACCTTGACGTTTCATTTCGTACATCAGATCGACGATCATCCGAACGCCCGTAGCCGCCAGCGGATGACCGATGGCGATCGCCCCGCCGTTGACGTTGACTTTCTCTCGCGGCAACCCAAGTTCCTTTTCAACGCCCAAGTACTGCGCCGCGAAGGCTTCGTTGATCTCCCACAGGCCAACGTCGCCCTGCTCCAATCCGGCGCGCGAGAGCGCCTGACTGATCGACGGCACCGGACCACGACCCATGACGCGCGGGTCCACTCCGCACACGCCGTGACCGACGATCTCAAACCGCGTCGCCCATCCGTTTTGCTCCGCCACCTCGCGATCGGCGACCACCACCGCAGCCGCTCCGTCGCTGATTTCGCTGGCGTTGCCGGCGGTGACCAGACCGTTCGGCGTGATGCCCCGCAGTTTCGCAAGCGCCTCCGCCGATGTGCGTCGAGCGCATTCGTCCCGCGCCAAGTGCACGGGGTGACCGCCGAGATCCTTCGCGTCGATCGCGAACACGCCGCGCATCGCGTCGCCACCGTTGAAATGGCTGGCGCAGTTCGCCGCTCTGGCTCGTTCATGCGACTGCGCAGCCAGCGTGTCGCACTCCTCGCGCGTAACGCCCATCCGATTGCCGTACTCGTCGGCAGTGTTCATCATGGTCGTCGAGACTAGGTCGTGGTTCAGCCCAGCCAGCAGAGTGTCCTCGACCGTTCCGCCCTCCTCGAATTCCCAAAAACTCGCTTCGGTACGCGGCGAGCGAATCATCCGGGGCACGCGCGACATGACCTCCGCGCCGAAGCACAGCGCCACCTTGGCGTCGTCCACCGCATCGGGCAGCGCGATTTGCTGCATCGCATTCACCATGGTCTGCAAGCCTGAACCACAGATGCGCTGCACCATGAGCGCCGGAGTCTCCACGTTCAGCCCACATCGCAAACCGACGTTGCGCGGAAAGTAGATGTCCTGAGCGCCGGGCGCCGTGCACTGATAAACGTTGGCGCCGATGGCGACGTCGATCAGCTCGCGGCCGACACCGCTCCGCAGGATCGCTTCCTCACACGCGAACGTCGCCAGGTCTTCCGGTGCGAATCGGCTGAGCGTACCGCACTTCACGCCGATCGGCGTGCGCGCCCCGTCGACGATTACGATGTTTGGATATCCGTTACGTGTCACCGTTTATGCCTTCTGCAACTGGTCCGATTGAATCTGGATAACGCTGTCATTCGGTTGCGACGCGAACAGGCCGTCCAACGCTTCCGTGTAGTTGGCGATGACGGCCTTCCGGACGATCTTGCCGGACGGTGTCAGTTCGCCGTTGGCCACGGTGGGTTCGTGGTCCGTGAGGACCGCGCGTCGGATGCGATGGAACTTCACCTCGACGAGCGCGTTGAGACGCTCGATCTCATGGCTCAGAAACGTACGCACCATGGGTTGATCCAGAACCCCGTCGCCCGAGATTCCTCGCTCCTTGGCCCACGCACTCAATTCGTCCATCGCGGGGTAGACCAGGGCAGCCACAAAGTCCTCACCGCTGCCCAATACCAGCACCTGGTTGATGTAGCGTGATTCGTTCACCAGCACGCTCTCGATGCGCTGCGGGTGGACCTTCTCGCCCGTCGTGAGTTTGAACGCCCCGTCCTTGCGACCGAACACCCGCAACCCGCTTTTCGTGAATTCGCCGAGGTCGCCCGTGCGGAACCAGCCGTCGGAGCTGAGCACGTGTCCCGTCGCCTCCTCGTCGTCGAGATAACCCCCCATGACGTTCGGACCCTTGACGAGGATCTCTTGATCGTCGTCGATCCGAACCGAAACGCCAGGGATCGGGAACCCTACGTAGCCACTCCGCCACTCGCCGTCGAGTGTCGTCAGTGTGACACTCGGAGATGTTTCCGTCAGCCCCCAACCCTCCAGCACTGGAATCCGCCGTTCGCGATACTCGGCGGCCACGGGCGCGGGCAGTGATGCGCCGGCCGTGAAGACAAATCGAAGCTGCCCGCCAAAAATCACGCGCTCCACCGCCCGATCGGCGCGGCATCGCGTGACAAGAAGATCGTGCACGCGCGGCACGCTGAAAAACAGCGTCGGATCGAACGCCTTCCAGTTAGCGATCATGCGATCGATGTCGCGGCCACGCGAGTCGTCGAGGCACAGTTCGCAGCCTTGGTACAGCGCGAGGTTCCGCTCGAAGATCCCGCCGAAGCTGTGATGCCAAGGTAGGTAGCTCATGACGACGTCCCGGTCGGTCACGTCCCAGATGAGTTTGATCGCTTTTTGCTGCGAAATGATGTTCCCGTGGCAGAGACGCACGCCCTTCGGCGGACCCGTCGTACCGGAAGTGTACATCACCAAGCACAAGTCATCCGCCCCGACGGCGTCGATCCTGCGATCCAGTTCATCCTCCCCAGCGCCGCGCGGTTCCAGAAGTTCGGAATAGTCGATCGCTCCCCATGCCTCGCAGTCGCAGTCGAAGTCCATCGAGAAGTACTTTTTGATCCACGGGTGATGATCCCGCTGGATCTTCTCGAGCTGGTGTTTGCCTGAGACGATCACGAACTTCGGTTTCGCGTGACCCAACACATAAGCGACTTGACGCGGCGGATACCCGGCGAACACCGGAACCGTGACGGCACCGATCATCATCACCGCCACATCGGTCTGGAACATCTCCGTTCTGTTTTCAGAGATCATCCCGACGCGGTCGCCTGGGCGAATCCCCAGTTCAATCAGCCGGCGAGCGATCTGACGGACCCTGTCGGAAAACTGCGACCAGGTGACGCTCGATTCTTCGTCGCCGCGTCGCGAGCGGATGAACGTCTTGTCGCCGTAGCGTTTGGCCCGCTCAATGAGAACGGCCCCCAGCGAGGGTTCGCAGTCTCCCAGTGGAACTCGACTCTTATGAACGTCTCCCACGCGCCTGATGCCGATCTGCTCATCGAGCCCCTGCGGCGTCGTCTGACAATAGGCCAAGCACGTGTCCTGAAGAAGTTCCTTGGTCAGAATGAACCGTTCCTCCGGAGATTTCTGCGCGAGATTCACATTGACCGGGTCCAGCCCGGCCCGGCGACCCACCAGATCGGACGCGACGAAGTACACGATGTTGGTCGCCAATTCCTTGATGTGCGAGCATCCCACGCGACCACCGACGCGGCGGACGATCTCGCTGAGTACACCACGCTCGATGCGTAGCCCGACGAGTCGCTCTGCGACTGACTCAACCTCGCGGCAGACCGGAAACGGCACGCGGATCATGTTCAGCCTACTGCTGACGATCTGCTCATCGGGCAGGTAGATCTTCATCTCAAGCTTGATGAGGTGCTCGTTGTCCAGCAGCGTACCGACCACAACCGCGTGATCCGGACCCGCATTGTAAAGCTCGATGCTGATGTTTCGCTGGGATGTCAGTTCCATTGCCGTTGCTCCCGATTGCCCACCTTCTCCAACCTGGTCACGATAGCGGATCGCACGCGCCATGGCCGCCTGAACATCATGCTTTAGTGACTTAAAGAGCGACTCGGCGCCCTTGTGTCCGGCCTTCGCTGCGTACCGCGAGAGCGGCGTCAGTATCCACTCCTCGGTAGAAAAGAGCTTGACGCTGTCCAAGCCGTTCGCCAGCGCGTCACGAAACGTCTTGAGCGAGCTGGTTACGTGACCGGCCGCAGACATGATCGTCGCCCGGTGCTCGGGCCAGACGGCTTCGTAGGTCGCGTCCGCTGGATAGGCGCCGACGGCTTGGCCAACATCGAACACCGCCCTTCCGACCTGTTCCACGAACTGCGCCTTGGTCGCGTCGTTGCAAAGATCACCCATTCGCAGGTCGCGAAGCGCGCCGCTCGGCTCGACGGCGTGAATAATCCCGCCGACGTTGAGCACAATGGAGATCATCGCCTTGTCGAACTCGACCCGCGTGCCCGGAACGCCCTGAGCATGGTGGAACGGATACCCATGCGCGTCCAAAATCGCGTCGATCCGCGATCGCTCAAATGACCCGCCCCCAGCGAACACCAGCGAGCCCCTGCCTTCCAGCAGATAGACCGTCTCCGGTCCCATGCCGCGCCGCCCGCCCGCCTGAAGCGATATCCCACGCACCACGCGGTCCACAATCGCGCCGACCATTGCGTTGTCCACGCCCACCAGGCGCTCCATCAACACAGCCTCGGTGATCTGGTCTTCATACGTCGCGACCGTTTGTTCCATCAGCACGCCGTTAGGCAGAACGAGCAGAATGGGCACACGTCGGCGAATATCCTCGATCGACCGCAACCGCTCCCGACCGGCAAGGTTCTCCAAGAAACGCGTCAGCTCATGAGTGAATAAACCCAGCTGGTTCGGATTGCAGCACACGAACAGCAACTCAGGCATGTGGTCGAGCGCGTCAGCCTCCAGGAGATTCGCGAAAATCCTGCCCTCCAGCGCAATCGAACGCTGCCGTCCGCCATCAAGGAGATTGAGCGTCCCAGCCTCCTTGAGCGGCTGCGTGATTCCATCGCCGCCCCGACCGAGGAAACAGTTCGCCTTCGCGTGGATGAAGAACGCCACACCCAAGGCGCCGGGCGGATGAATACCGAGTTCACCGGTCTGCAACATGACGCGCTGAACTCCTTTCCGCTACGTTCGTTTCCGCCGCCAGCAAAGCCGCTCCGTACGCCCCAGCATGTTGTGGCATGGGAGGCAGCCACACTTGCGTTTCGAGTACCTCTTCCAAAGCGCGAATCAGCGCGCCGCAATGCGCCGCCACTCCGCCCGTCGCCGCAAGCGCACCGTCGCGAACGGCCAACATTTCGGCCACGCGCGACGCGATTGAACGGAATAGCCCCATCGCGATGTCGTCCAGACGCTGACCTTCCTTGATTCGCTCGATCACCTCCGTACCGGCGAAGACTGTGCAGTAGCTATTCACGACCGCGTGCGCCTTGGACTCCATCGCGAGCCCATCCAGCTCACCCAACGAAAGTCCCAGCTTGTGAGCCGTTGATTCGAGAAACGTGCCCGTACCAGCCGCACACTTCGCATTCATCCGATAGTCGACCATCCGCCCTTCTTCGCTCAGACGGATCACCTTCGTGTCCTGGCCGCCGATGTCGATGATGCCCCGCACCTCCGGATACCACTCCTTCGCGCCGCGCGCGTGGCAGGTGATCTCCGTAACGTGACCGTCCGCCCACGCAACACGCTCGCGCCCATAGCCCGTGGACACACAATACGCGACGTCTTTCTTTACGCCCTCGGCTTGAAGCAGCGAGTGCTGCAGCGCAGTCTCCGCAGCCTCCACATAGTCGAAACCCGATGTAACCACGTGATGACCGACAAGCGCTCGGGTGTCGTTAAGAACGACGCACTTGGTCGCCGACGAACCCACGTCGATGCCAACAAAAAGAGGCGCACTCATCGCCGGTACTCCGCCAGTTGTTCGACAAACGCCTCGATGTTCGTCATCGTCTGGGCAGTCGAGAAGAACCGTAGGTCACTGAGGTCGCCGTCGATCACCAGAACCGGCAACTTCGACTCCTCGCGGATGCGCTGAGCCATGCCGAAACGCGAATTCGTGTTGTTCGGACAGGTCCGGGCGTTGTGGAAAATCGCTCCGTCGATCCCGAACCCATCCAACATCTCGACCAGGAACTTCTGCTTCGTCTCCTCGTCGCGGTTGATGAATATCTCGGTGCTGGTGCGGGCCATCCACTCCAACGGATCGCCTCCGTCAAACTCCTCGAACGCCCACGAGTTGCAGTAGGTACTCGCAGCCACCACCGTCCGAAGATCGTAGAACTTCTCCGCCAACTCGCGCACCTTGGGCCAAATCGGCATCCCCTCCCAGTAGATACGAAAACGCTCGTCGGGCACCGCTCCGACGCCCTCGGTCACACGCTCATTCAATTCCGCCAGCAACGCCTCGTAGTATTCGATCGCCTTGTGCGATCCGCGCATGAGGATCACCGGCGCCATGTGAATCACGCCGTCGAAAAACGTCATCGCAGCCGGATGAGCACGAGCAGTGTCCAGCACACGTCGCCACAGCGCACTCGCCTGACTGGACAGCGCCACCACTTCGCGCAGCCGATCGAGGTCGAGCTTTGTCCCGAATCGCTCTTCTATCGATCCGACCAATCGTTCGAGTTCACCGCGCACGAATGACACGTGTTCCGCAGTCACCTCGCCCACGTGCGTAGGCGGACATATACCCATGACCGGCGCACCATCACGCCGCCCGTAGAATCCCCACCAGTCCTGGACCTCGCGACATTGATTCGTGTTGTACACCAGCACTTCCGGCGTTGGCGGGCCGGCAATACCGAACGCCTCTTGAAGCGGACTCACACCGGCGAGTGTCGAGCCGATGTCACTCGTCATGTAAGAGCACGACTCAGCGCCGTACCCGATACCAACCGCCCGCGGTATGAGCTCGTGGCTCACACGCCGCGCACCGAGCAATGCCCCATGATTCTCAGGAAAATAGACCTCGAACCCCATCGCTGTGAGAATCTCGCACGGACCCACCGACGTGCACCACGCCACCTTTCGAGATGGATCGCCGGCGGCCGCATCGAGATCGACGAAATGCTCGCGCATCAGTTCGCCCAAGCGCTTTTGCGCTTTGATCTTGACTCGTTTTCCCGCCGCCGTGCTCATCAGTCTTAGCTCCTACGGTACTACGATGGACCGCAGCGACACGCCCTCTTTCATCGCCGCAAACGCCTTGTCCAACTCGTCCAAACCGAACCGGTGCGTCACCTGACGCTTCACATCGATAGCGCCGGATTCGACCATCCGAATCAACGGCTTGTAGTCGAGAGGCCGACACCCCAGCGATCCGACCACTTCGATTTCCTTGAACATGATCTTGCCCGCCACGATGGAGATCTTCTCGTGCGTATACCCGACGACGCAAAGTCGCCCACCGAAACGCACGCACTCGAACGCCTCCTCGATCGTCCGCGGATTACCGATCACTTCGATCGCAATGTCGGCTCCGCCGCCCGTCAGCTTCTTGACTTCCTTGCTGACCCGTTCGACCTTGGAAGCGTTGATCGTCTTCACCGCTCCAAACTCCGACGCCCACGCCAACTTGCTGTCGTTGATGTCGACGGCAATCACGTACCCGCCGCTGGCCGTCGCCAACTGCACCGCGTTGATGCCAACGCCGCCGCAGCCAAAAATAACGACCGTATCGCCCGGTCTCACTTGCGCCCGGTTCTTCACCGCGTGATAGGGCGTCGAAATCGCATCCGCGATGATCGAAGCCTCTTCGAGAGGAATCGACTCCGGCAGATGCAGCACATCTTTCGCAGGGACAGCCACGTATTCGGCATACGCTCCGTTGATATGGTTGCCGAGCATCGTCATGTCGCTGCAGATGTTCTCGCGCCCCATGCGGCAGAACATGCACTTGCCGCAAGTGAGCACAGCCGGTATCAGCACGCGCGCTCCCGCGACAAACGCCGTAACCTCAATACCGACGCCTTCAACCACACCCGACGCTTCGTGCCCCAAAATGACCGGCGGCTTTTTGAACGTCGGCACGCCGTGTTCGATGTAGTGCAAGTCCGTATGGCAAACGCCACAGGCCGCCACCTTAACCAGGATCTCGTGCGAACCGATCTCCGGAATCGGAACGTCTTCGAATCGTATGCCCGCGTCGCTACCGTGAAAAACCGCCGCCTTCATCACTCATTCATCCCTTCAAGCATGTTGCCAAACCGCCGGACGCCGTTCCACAAACGCCGCGATCCCCTCATGGGCATCCGCCAGCTCCATCAATTCACCGAGGTAAAGCGCTTCCGCCCGCTCCAGATGTTCCAGAACCTGCTCGCGGGACACCAAACACGTCGCACGCTTTGCCAACCGCACCACCGGACGCGACAGCTTTCGGATCTCGCCGAGATACGCGTCCACGCTCGATTCGAATTCCTCACGCGCGTACACCGCGTTCACCATGCCGATCCGATGGGCCTCGCCTGCATCGATCGTCCGGCCCAAAACGTTCAACTCGATCGCCTTCTTGATCCCCACCTGCCCCGGCAACACACTCGCCGCCACCGGAGGGAAGACAGCCAACTGCACTTCCGGCTGACCGAACTTCGCCCGATCAGACGCCAAAACAATGTCACAAAAACAAGCCAACTCGCACCCGCCGCCCAACGCAGCCCCGTGCACAGCCGCAATCGTCAGCGCGTCCGTTGACGCCAGCTTTCGGAAAATGTCGTGAAACAGCAGGATCATCTCGCCGACCTTGTCGGCCGTGTGGTCGGCCACGTCCACGCCCGCGCTAAACGCCTTTCCCTCTGCCCGAATCACAATCGCCGCAACGCCCTCGTCGGAAACTACCGTCTCCAACAGCGCGTTGAACTCCGCCATCAACGACATGTCCAGCACGTTGAGAGGCGGCCGATTCAGCGTGACCGTCGCAATGCCGTCTTCCATTCCAAGTCGAATATGCCCGTCATCGCTCATAATCCCAGCATTCCTTTCGCCCCACTTCCCTTCGTGCCTTGGCACCGTCCTCCCCCCACCATCAACTCTCGCGCTTTATCACTAGCGCCATACTCACACCGCCGCCGCCGCAGATTCCCGCAACGCCCAAACTCCCGCCGGTACGTTTCAGCGCGTGGTACAGCGTCACCACGATGCGAGCCCCGCTTATCCCAGTCGGATGGCCCAAGGCGATCGCTCCGCCGTGGACGTTCACCTTGCTTCGATCCCATTTCAGGACCCGCTCGTTGCATAGAACCTGCACCGCAAACGCCTCGTTCACTTCTATCAGGTCCATCTGAGCCAGCGTCATGCCCGCCCGCTCCAATGCAGCCGGGATCGAAAGACTAGGCCCCTCGCCCATCGTAGTCGGCTCGACGGCCACGTTCGAGTACGACACCAGCGAAAACAGCGGCGTCGCACCCAACGACTTGGCGTGTTCTCGCGATGTCAGCACCAAACCGGTTGCGCCGTCGGACATTCCGCAAGCATTACCCGCCGTGACCGTCCCATCCTTCTTGAACGCCGGTCGAAGTTTCGCCAGCTTCTCGATCGAAGTGTCCGGACGTATCGTCTCGTCCTTCTCAAACAGAAACGCCGGTTGCTTCCGCGTCCCCGGCACTTCGACCGGAACGATCTCTTCATCGAACCATCCGTTCGACTGCGCCGCAGCCGCCTTCTGATGGCTCTCCACCGTGAATCGGTCCTGCTCCTCGCGTGAAATCTCGTACTTGACCGCGAGGTTCTCAGCCGTACCGCCCATGCCCATGCCGCACAACGGATCGACGCTGTCCGACCACCCGTCGAGCAACGTGCGATCACCCATCTTGAACCCGTCCCAACGGCAGTCTTTCAGCAGATAGGGAATCGTGCTCATGCTGTCCATCCCGCCGACCAACACCGACTTGCTGTCGCCCAAGCGGATCGCCTGAGACGCCAGTGCGATGCACCGCATCCCCGACGGACAAGCCATGTTGATCGTCTGCACCGGAACGCTCATCGGAACGCCGCCGCGAACCGAAGCCGTACGCGCAGGGTTAGGGCCATTGCCCGCCTGCCGGCAGCTACCGAAGATCACGTCATCGATTCCGTCGCCCGCGACCCCCGCACGCTCCAACGCTGCGCGGATCGCAACCGCTCCAAGATCGAACGACGCGATGTCCTTAATCGTCCCACCAAAACGCCCCATCGGCGTCCGCACCGCGCTGATCGCAACAACGTCATTCAGTTCCACTTGTCTACTCCTCGCCGATTCAACATCTCTCGCGATTCCGACGCAACGCGCAACTAGATGTACTGGCCACCATCCACCTGAAGCACCTGTCCCGTAACATGCCGAGCAGCCTCACTGCACAAAAACGCCACCACCCCAGCCACCTCGTCAGGCTGTCCCAGGCGACCCAGAACGATCTCGGCGAGCGCAGCTTCGCGCACCTTCTCAGGCGCGTCCTTCATCATGTCCGTCTCGATCAGTCCGGGAGCAAGCGCGTTGACGTTCACGCTCGAACGCCCCATCTCGCGGGCCAAAGCCTTCGTCAACCCGATGATCCCAGCCTTCGAAGCCGAGTAATTCGTCTGGCCGAACTTACCCCGCAGGCCGTTGATCGACGTCACGTTCACGATCTTGCCGGACTTCTGCTCTTTGAAGATCCCCACCACGGCGCGGCAGTAGTTGAAATAGCCCTTGAGATTGGTCTCGATCACCTGATCCCACTGCTCTTCGGTCATCTTCCAAATGACGCCGTCCCTGTTAATGCCGGCGTTGTTCACCAGAATGTCCAGACCACCGAACGCCTCGGTCACCTCGCCGACCATCCGCCCAGCATCCGCGAAGCTGGACACGTCCGCCTGAATCGCCAGACCCTTACGCCCCATACCCTCGATCTCCGCCACGACCGCCTTCGCCTCGGCATCGTGACGGCGATAGTTGATCGCCACGCTGGCGCCTTCCCGCGCCAGCCCACGCGCAATCGCCGCGCCAATACCCAAACTCCCGCCAGTGACGATCGCTTTCTTGCCTTCAAGTATCATCGTGTTGCCCTATCCGCCGAAGCCATAAACACACTGCTCACCTACGCCAGTTTCGTCCCGCACTTCCCGCAAAACTCGAAGTGCGCCGGAATCCCCTTAGCCTCACACTTCGGACACGCTTGGGTGTACGGACCCCAGAGGAACTCGCTCGATCCGTTCGGATCAGCCGCACGCTCGCGCATGCCCACGTAGTCAGCCTTGCGCTTCTCGACGAACGCGGTCATGCCCTCGTGCGGCTCCAAACTGGTGTAGTGCACCGACAGCCAATCCCGCGCGTGTCCCACCGTGGCATGCCACGCGGCATCCTTCCAGTGGTTGACCTGCGCCTTGGTGTAGCGCGTACATTCGGAAAACTTGTGAACTATTGTGTCGCACAACTCAGTCACCGCTGCATCCACGCGGGAAGAGTCCAGCGAATAGCCGTCCTTGCCCTTCTGAGCTTGCTTGATTTGCGCAGGTGTCGCCCGCGAGACGAACGGTTGTTCCCAAGGATCCGTGTTCCAATCCGCGAGGTACGCCCGATCGTTGGTGAACTGCGTAACGAACTCGCCGTCCGCGCCCTTCACCGTCGGAGCCACGACGTTCACAAGTCCCATCGCCAACGAAGTAAACGCTTGGTAACGTTGGTTAAGGAAAAGAATCCCCCGCGCCTTGCGATCACCACCGTGAATCGGCAGCCACTGCGTCGAACCGCCGCACGCCACCGAGCCCACGTTCGTCCCAACCTGCGCGATGAACGCGTGCTCGCCCATCACCGAAAGATCACACGCCAGTTGACTCTCATTGCCCCCGCCGACAGCCATGCCGTTCAGCCGCGCGATCACCGGCTTGGAGCAGTTCGTGATCGACTCGATGTACGCCTTGAAACAAGACATGTACTTCCAGTAGTCGCGAGGTTTCTTTGTGTACGACTCCTGGTATTCCTTGACGTCGCCGCCGGTGCAAAAAGACTTGTCGCCAACGCCGGTGAACACCACGACAGCCACCCGGTCATCCCAGGACGCGTCCTGAAACGCAGCAGCCAACTCGGTCAACGCCGGTGTGCTATAGGCGTTGTAGTTGTGCGGACGGTCGATCGCGATTCGAGCGACCCACCCCTCCTTCTCGTACCTCACTTCGCGAAGTTCGAGCGATTCGGGGGATTTTAACGGAAACATGGACATCTCGGGCCTCCTTTTATGGACCAAAAGATGCGGTTATTCGAACGAACGTTCGTATCGTCTTCCAGGCAATTCTTGCCACGGCCAAGCTCGCCGCATCGAGCGAACCAGACCCGCCCAACCCCAATTGTCGGCCATTTCAGGCCAGTGTCAAGGCATTTTCGTCAGAATCGTCTTGACAAGTTCAGAAGGTAACCCGATACTGGGTCAGCTGGGTTGTTCAGCATACTACCCATAACGGTCCGATAACCATGAGTGAAACAGAACGACCGTTCGTGCCCGCGCCTGTCACTCCGCCAAGCATCGACGGACGCGGAAGTTACGACGAACGCCTGAATCACATTCTGGCAGCTGCCACTGCGACCATCGCCCGCCTGGGCTATGAAAAGGCCTCGATGCGCGCCGTCGCCAGGGCTTCCGGCGTTAGCTTGGCCGGGCTGTATCACTACTTTGACGGCAAGGAGCGGATGCTTTTTCTCATCCAGTTTCGCGCCTTCGGCTCGTTGCTGAACAACCTCCGCGAGAAGCTATGCGGCGTGACGGACCCCGAGGAGCAGCTCCGGGTCATGATCCGCGCGCATTTAGCGTATTTCGCCGCCAACATTGGCGCGCTCAAGGTTTGTTCGCATGAATTGGATTCGCTCACTGGCAGCGCCTACGACGAAACGCACGCCATGCGGCACGAATACTACGAGGTGACGCGTAAGATCATCGATCGCGTCCTGGACGCGAGGCAGGCCGGCGGCGCCATCGACCGGTACGTCACCACCATGGCGCTGTTCGGAACGCTCAACTGGCTGTATCGTTGGTACGAGCCGCAGCGCGGACCTGCGGTCAGCACGGTGGCCAATCAGATTGCAGACCAGTTTCTGCACGGCCTGTCCGGCTCGGCCGAGACGGATAACGGTTCGCCGTAATCGCGCGGACTACAAGATTGCGTTTTTTTCGACGTCTTGGTTCACAGGCGAGCCCGTCGATTCGGAGAATCAAACATGTATCTTCCGACGGTTGAATTTCATCAGACGTCGACGCTCGCCGAGGCATCCGAGTTGCTTCGGCGTTACGGCCCGAGCGCCCGGCTGCTGGCGGGCGGAACCGATCTACTGGTCGACCTCAAGGCCAAGCGCGTCTCGGCCGATCACGTCATCTCGATTAACCGAATTGCGGAACTCAAAGG
>JAJDDU010000038.1 GCA_029260155.1 Phycisphaerae bacterium
TGTCGTCGACGACGAGAATCGTACCGTGGCCCGGCTTGGCGGGGCCGACGTAGGATGAGGTTTCTATCGACTCGGGGACGCCCTCGCCAATGGGCAGGTGCACGCGAAACGCGGTCCCGACGCCAAGCTGGCTGTCGACCCGGATGAATCCACCCGTGTGCCTGACGGCGGCGTACACGATGGCGAGCCCCAATCCGCAGCCCTTCTGCGCTGAGCGAGTTTTGGTGGAAAAGAACGGTTCGAATAGCCTCTTCTTGACCTCGGCGGTCATGCCGCCGCCCGTGTCGGCGACGGTCAGCACAGCCCACTGCTGCGGAGCGGCTTTCTCCTCGGGATGCGCCGCCGCTGTCGTAGACACGCCGACACGCAACTCGCCTCCGTCGGGCATCGCGTCTGAAGCATTACGCACCAAGTTGAGAATGATCTGAGTGAGCTGGTCCCTGTCGACCTTGGCGAGAACTTCGCGATCCTCGTCGGTGAAGACCTCGATGCCCTCGAACACCGATTCGTCGAGCGATCGCACCACACGCTCGATGACTTCGCCCAAGCAGAGCACTTGAGGTCGCTTGTACCCACCGGCGGCGAAGTTCAACAATCTTCGCGACAAGCCGGCGGCCTGCCAGCACGCGCTGAGTGCGGTCTGTGTAAGGTCGGTCTGTTGCTCGTCGTCGATCTCGTTTTCCAGGAGCGTCAGCGTGCCGATCGCGCTGGTCAGGAGGTTATTGAAATCGTGGGCGATTCCGCCGGCGAGCGTGCCGGCTGCCTCCATCTTGTCGGCGTGACGGACTCGGCGCTGCAGCACTTCTCGCTCGGTGACGTCGCGAAGGATGATCGCGACGTACCGTTCACCGTCGTACGCGACCAGGTAGGTGATGATGTCGACGATCACCGCGGGATCGTCGTTGAGGTCGCGGTGCAGGACGATGTCGGGAATACTGAACCGATTGCCCGTCGTGATAACTCGCTCGATCAACGACGTCCACTCCCGGCTGTCCGATTTCCATTCCGGCCAAGCTTCGAGCAGGTGTTTTCCAATGTTCTTGGAATCGTCTCCCCCGAGGATTCCGCCGTCGCCGTCGTGACACTCCACGACGCGTCCGTCGGTGTCACAGATGACCACCGCGTCACGGAGGTTCTCAAACAATGCGCGGTACTTCGCTTCCGACGTGTGCAATTCAGCCTGAGTCGTATCGAGCGACTCGGCCATGGAGTTCATGGCGGCACCGAGCGACCCGAGTTCGTCGCCGCCGGTGACGGACACCCGAAAGCCCAGGTGTCCCTCCCTAAACTCCTCCGTGGCTTCGCGCAGTTTCGTTATGGGGCCGATGAGCCAATGTCGAATGAGAGTCGCTCCCCCGAAGCACAGAACGACGGCCATCGCTCCGACGATCATGGCCATGGTGAGAACTTCCGTGTTGGTCGAAATGAGGTTCCCAACGGTGTCACGCGAACTGTCTGCGAGCGACGCCGTGGCTTTGTAGATATGTTCGATCAGCGGATCGAGAAGCTCGGGCTCAAGGCGTTCGCTGAGTAGGAGTTCGGCCTCGTCATATCGAGAGGCGTCGATGAGCGTGACGCAGGCGGCGCATTCGGTCTTCAGGTCTTCCGCGATCCTCCGCACACCTCGCCACGCAGAGTTTCGAGCCAGTTGCGGCGTGACCTCTCCGACACGATCAAGCTGCCGGGAGAACTCGTCGCGCGATGCGCGATATACCGTAGTAGTCTTTCCCTTACGCGCGATGACCTCGCGCAGCGCGAGGATCTGCTCGCGGGCAAGGATACGGAGTCGATAGATCTCACTGGTGCTATCCAGGGATGAGTCGAAGCTGATTATGGCTTCGTGGATATGAAACTTGATGCCATAGATCGACACCGCAGCCGCTCCTACGACCACTGCGGCGTAGGCGGCGAGGAGATAGATCAGTTTCTTGCGGAGGTTCATTGCCCGGAGACGGAACGTCGTTGCCTGAACGAGGCCTCATAAGACCAATCCCACGACTCGCCCGCAGGGCGCCTGCTGGCTTGCACGTGGCCTCCCACAAAAGCAACGTTCATCGTACCGCGATGGCGTTTGGACGGGTTCCACTGCGCCTCGGTGTACGGGCCGCCGCCGCCGCGCGGAGGAGGTGCGCTGTAGTGGGGCGACGTGTCTCGGTCGTCTGCCTGATTCCCGTCAACGTCGAAAAGAAGCGGCACAAACGGATGACGGAGGACGTCGACCTCAACGACCGTGTCGATCTTGTCCGCAAGCACCCGGAAACCACTGTC
Organism: Phycisphaerae bacterium; assembly: GCA_029260155.1. Classification (GTDB taxonomy): domain Bacteria; phylum Planctomycetota; class Phycisphaerae; order UBA1845; family UBA1845; genus OFTM285. Next base: position 2,269 of record JAJDDU010000038.1, read on the forward strand.
GTCCGTCACCGCCGCCTGATTGAGACGGCCGTTCATCCCGATCGATACATTCCTGGGGGGCGTGATCGCCTTCTCCGCGAACGGGCCGGGGGACTTGGTCAACTCGCGCGGTCCCGCAGGACACATCATCAATTGAGATCGCGGATTGAGCGCGACCTTCTCCTGAGTGCCGCCGTCCCAATAATCGCCGGCCCCGTAGAGCATCGACTGGAAGTCATCGGCCCGGAACCGCTTCGGTCCCAACTCCACCACGCTCTTTCTCTGATAGGTGCTGTCGTTCAGGCCTTCTGCATAGAGTTGAAATCTTAACGCGGCGGTCCTGAGATTCGAAGCGCACATCAACGTCTTCATCTGGTCACGCGCCGAGCGCAGCGCAGGCATCAGTATCGCAAGAAGCAGCGCGATGATGGCCACGACAGCCAACATCTCGATGAGCGTGAACGCACGACGCCCACCGGCGCGCGAACGCCCGTTTGCGAAAATGGTTTGGTGTCTAAACACCCCTTAACACCCCTTGCGTACGCGGCCTAACACTCACAAATTGAGCCTCGCCGAACGACCATGCCATGGTCACCTCCCACCTGCAGCGCTTCGGCGCAACATCGGTGGACTCCTATCAGCTGCACTGCATTTTAAACGAACATGCCGGCCCATTTCAAGTCCCGCCGCGATTATAGCGAGTCACAACACATTTCACAGGTCCGGATACTGTCCGAAAACGCCATGTCGCAAACGACGACACGCGGCAGCGATTCAACGACAGTTCCATTAGTTATATTTGGATTCACGCAGGTACATTGCAAATAGAATTTCTGGGATTCGACACCAAAGCCGCGATCCGGGGCGTAGGGGCCGTATTCTGGCGCCAAATCGGATGAAATGGGGTGATTCAGATAACGCGTGCGAAGCGGGAAACGGGGACGTGGTGCTTTTCTCCTTCTTCGACGAACGCTCTCTTGGCCCCGCTCAAATACCGAACACGAAGCCCTCAAAGAACATCGTGGAAATCTTCCGGAATGCAAGTAATGCAGGCCGTGCAACGGCGATTTACACCGCGATGGGCGCTCGGAGAAGCGCCCACAGCCCGTCGTAGCACAGGATCTTGATGCCCGCGATGAAGAGCACGACTCGGTAAAGTCGAACGAATTGCGTGTCCGTGACGCGAGAGAGGATGGACTTTCCCACCAAGGTGCCCGGAATCACCATGACGATCATGAGCAGCGTGAGCGCGCCGAGGCGATCGAAATCCAGCGCCCCAATCCAAAGAAAAACTGGAATCTTCAGTACGTGAACTATCGCTTGGCAGACCGCCTTGGTGGCGATAAGCCGTTCTTTGACGAACCCTGCCCTCGCGAAGATCGGAGCGATGAGCGGGCCGATCGCGCCCAGAGTCAGGCCCGCAGTTCCCGCCACGAATCCCACGGCGGGGAACCCCCACCATGTCGACCGCGGCGGACCGGGCTTGGCCTTGGGCAGGGCGATAACGATCAGGATGTAGACTCCGACCGCCAGCTTGAGATACGGTTCAGTATCGCCAGGCCGGCCCACGAGCCAAAGTAGCGTCATGCCCAGGATCGCACCAGGCACTGCCCCGCAGAGGAATCGACGTACCGTGCGCCAGTCAACAGACGAGAGGAATCCGAGAACGCGCGTCGTGTTGCTGACCAGTTGAATCGCTGCGTGGCTGGGGATTGCTTCCCCGTGCGGCAGGAAGCAGAACAAGGTGGCCAGCATCAGGATGCCGCCGCCCATGCCGATGATCCCCGAGATCATCGCGGTGCAAAACGCGGCGATGGCGAGAATGATTCCCGATGCGGTCAACGCGCCTCCGACTCGAATCCTGAAACGCAACCGTACGCCACGCGCCGGCTCGTCTTGGTTCTATTCGGTTCTGCCGGCGATGACGTCCGGATCGTCGATGAGGAAACCGGCGTTCTGGATTTTGCCGCCGACGACGTTGACGTCCTCCTCAGCGGTCTCGATGTTGCGTTCGATCTGGGTGATCTTCTGATCAATGCGCTGCCGCTGGTAGTCAGACAGATCGCGCCCGCCGGGACCAGGGCCTGTGCGTTGCCCCTGGAGCGTCTGACGTTGTTCATTGAGACGGGTGATCTCTTGTCGGTGCAGTCGCCGCGTGATGCGCCAGAGTTGGACCAAGTACTCCTCGGAGTCTCCTCCGGTGAGGCGGTTGGCGATCTGGAGTTGTTCCTCGGCGCTGACGCCGCGTTTGAGCAGTTTCGAATAAGCGCCGCGCGTGTCAGGATGACTCTTGTCCATCCCGTCAATGCCGTGGGATGCTTCCTGGGTCAGCTCCTGCGCCAGCTTTTGAGATGCGCGTCGAAACACGTCGGGGTCGGTCATGGCCGTGTTGTCAAACACTCCGTCCTTGAATCTTTCAAGAATGGCCGATCGCGCCCGTGCGTGCCACTGGACGTTCTCGACCTTTGCCCTTTTGAGTTTTTTGAATGTCTCAGCCGCCTCAGCCGGCTTGCCCGAACGTAGGAGGAACTCGCCTTTGAGAAAGCGGACTTGTTCCTTCTTCTCAGACGAGAGTGCGCGTAGGGTCGATTTCTCCAACAGCTCATCAAGAAGGGGGCCGGCGTCCTTGACCATTCCGGTATCGAGCGCCTTCGCGATGCGAATCAGCCGGGGGTCGCCGGTTTCGAGCGACTGCGAGAGGTCGATCTCACCGGCCATCGCCAACTCGCGATAGTCCACTCGGCGGATCTCGATGGCCTCGACCTCTTTGAAATTAAACTCGATGGGAGATCCGCTCCACGCGAGCGTAGCTTTGAGTGTGTGACGCTTCACTCGGCCCTCCATCCGCGAACCGCTCGTCGTGTAGATGATCCGGTCCGTCTCTTCCGTGGCAATACGCACGATGTCGGTGGCGGGCACGCTCAGTTTGCCGACCGTGTCGTCTTCAACCTTCACGTCGCCGGAGACGTTGACGAGCGACAGGTGAAAGTCGGCGCCTCCGATGACGTAAGCCTCGCCCGCAGGAATCTCGGGCGGGTTCTTGGGTATGCGAAACGCCACAACTTTAACGTCGGCCAGATCGAGGGGCTTGGATTCGCCGCCGTCGGGCGTAAACTGGATCGTCGAATCCCGGTCGAAGCTGAATCGATCTCCGCCGTCAAGGAATGCCATGGCGGAGTCTTCATCGGTGCGGATGTACGCCATCGCTGCGCGGGGCACGTCGATGTTGCCCAACGGCGTGGGCCAAGAGAGCGTCTCCGCGGTCACTTTGCCGCAGATACGGCTGTCGGTTTCCAGAGTCACACAGTCTCGATCTTCCAACCGTTCCGTTTCGGGCAAATCCCAGACACGCGACTCGTTCGGAAAGAGGTCGTATAGCGGCGTCAAATCCACCCCCGCCGGGACCTTGCCGCGGCGGAAGGTCGTGAGAATCATCTTCTGGACCAAGTCGCCTGGAACGAGCATGGTCGTGTTGGTTCGGGCTTCGGTTTGGGAACCGAGTGTGAGTACACCGACCAGCCTGCCGGACCGATCGATGAACGGCCCGCCACTGTTGCCCTGGTTGGCAAGCACGTCGGTCTCGATCATCGTGATACGCCCGGAAGAGGAACGCGGAATGCTCACGATGTTTCCCGACGTGACGGCCACCGGGGGGAATGCTTGGTCGCTCTTACGCGCGTCCCCACCGGGAAACCCGAGGCACCAAGCCTTGAGGCCGGGCGCTACCTCGGCGGTCGGGCGGAAACGGAGATAGTTAGGTGTCTCCAGGAACCCGTTGTCCCCGTCCTCGTCCTTGAGTTGAAGCACGGCCAAGTCAGCCTGCTCATTCTGGTACAGAACATCGGCCGGCCATTCCTTCTCGTCGCTCGTTCCGCTGTCGGTCACGACGGTCCACACCAGTCGATTCAGACTGTTCTTGAGCGCGAACTTCTCCTGCTCCGTCTTGTGGTGTCCGGGATCGACAACGTGGTTGTTGGAAACGCACATGCCGGTCGCGTTCACGAAGAAGCCGCTGCCGGTTCCGTACAGCGTGTCACCTTCGCTGCTTTTGGACGAGGAGGTACGCACCATGACGGCCGCGTGCATCGCACGCTCCATGGTTTCGGGGTCTAAGCTCTGCGCGCCGGCATATGGCACTGCGCAGACAATCATGGCGACCACTGCGAGCGGATACGCAATTATCCATGGTCCTCGGTGCGCAGATCTCAGAATCGGCGTGGCGGGGGTGTGCCGACTGGGCATGTTCCAAACTCCTAAAACAGCGTAACTTGCGGGACTCCGGCTCCAGCCGCCGCTTTGAATGCTCTCCAGGACCGCAAGCCATCGGCTGATCGGTTGCCGTGACGCCGCCTCGGAATCGACATCGGACAGTAATGCACTCTCGAGACATCCGAATACTGCCTGCGCATTCTAGTCGACCGAGTGATGTCGTTCAATCAAAACGCACATCCTCCCGTGGATTGGTATCGGGACCGGCGTCGATAGTGACAACTTCGTACATTCAACGGGCCGATCGCCCAACCTCGGAATCGCCGGGAATTGGCCACCGGGGCGTGGGGTCTGTATCATGATACATGTTGAACCCCGGTTTGGAGGTAGAGTGATGTTGCTCAATATTCTGATTGTCGGCGGTGGGGCTGGATTGGGAGGTCTCTTGGGGTGGGTCAAGAAACGAAGTTCCGGCGATTGCGGGACGTGAGTCACCGGGACGCCCTGGACCGGAGCGCTCTTTGGGGCGATCCTGGCGGGCGTCATCGCGGCAGGTATGTCGCAATGAGATGCTGAATCTGGTCGCGCCGCATGCCGAGGCTGCAGGGTGACCGCGAGAATGGAGCGCCGCTTTGTGCGGCTTGGATTGCATGGCTGATTCGACCATCCTTGAAGCCTTCCCGAACCCGCACGTGGACCGGAACTACCTCATCGTTCACACGGCCCACGAGTTCACAAGCCTCTGCCCAGTAACGTCCCAGCCGGATTTCGCGACGGTCGTCTTGCGATACGTGCCCGGTGATCGTTGCGTTGAGCTTCGCAGTCTCAAGAAGTACCTACACAGTTACCGCAACGACGGCATCTTCTATGAAGACGTCACCAACACGATACTCAACAATCTCGTCGCATGCTGCGATCCTCGATGGATGGCCGTGGAAACGGCTTGGGGTATCCGTGGCGGGATCGACTCGGTGATCTCCGCCCAACACGGCGACCCCGGAGTCGTGCCGGCGTAGCCTGCCTGAAACACTGATATTCAGCGTCCGAATATCCGCAGGTTACTGCCTTGCTTGCGGGGGTCACTTCTCGCTTCATCAATCATCAGGTCCGTACAACTGCGGACGATATGAACGCAGTGAAACTGGTTGAACGGCGTAGTTTTCGTTGACATTCCCTCTCAATCCAATTACCATGGCGTTTGCTAGTAGGGAGGAATCCTGGGGAGACGCGTCCCGGCCACAGCGGTGGCGGGGTGTGCAGGAGAGAGAGGAAACCGGGCCGCCTAACGGGAGGGACCTTTCGGGCGATTCGGTGTTTTGGTGGGAGGGAGGCAGGTTGCACCTACCAACGGTGGCGGCCGATAGGCTGCTCCTTATCAATTTTTCGGGTGATGACCACCACGATCTGGCCGGGCATTTGGAGCGATTCGGATACGACGTGCATCGCGTCGATTCGATTGGCATTGCGCTTCCGAAGCTCGCGGCAGAGCCGGTCTTTCCGACGGTGCTGATCGCAGCGTACCAAAACTGTGATCGCATGCGGGAGGCGTACGCTGAGCTGGTGGACGGCATCGTTGCGATCCGGCGCGCCTCGGGCGACAGCCAGATCGTCATGACAGTCGACGCGTCGATTGACATCTCTCTGTGTTGTGATGCGATCAACAATGGGATCGCCGGCATCGTGGAGGTACAGGACGGACGCGTGGACGCTGCTGTCCTGCGCAGACGGCTGGATCACGCTCAAGAGCGGTACGAACGAACACTGCGGGACGCTAGGAAACTGCGGTCCGGCGAGATGTTCGAGGGCACTGGGATCGTCGGCGGAAGTCGGGTGATGGCGATGTTGCTGTCTCAGACCGCTCGGGCCGCCGAAGTCTCGGACGCGCCAGTACTCATCTATGGGGAATCGGGCACGGGCAAGCAACTGGTGGCAGAGACAATCCACCGCCTGGATCCCGGACGCAACAGTCGTCCCTTCCTCTCGGTCAACTGCGCAGCGATCACCGGCACCTTGGCTGAAAGCGCTTTGTTCGGGCACGTCAAAGGCGCCTTTACCGGCGCGACTGAAGCCCGCAACGGCTATTTCCGTGCCGCTGACGGCGGCACTGTCTTCCTCGACGAGATCGGCGAGCTGTCGTTGGCGTTGCAGCCCAAACTCCTGCGCTTTCTGCAGGAGGGTATGGTGATGCCGGTCGGTTCCGACACCGAGTACTCGGTGAACGTCCGCGTGGTCGCAGCCGCCAACCGTCGCATTCCCGCGATGGTCGAAGAGGGACGGTTCCGGCTGGACCTGTATCAGCGACTGAACGTCATCTCGTTGGAGATTCCGCCTCTGCGCGAACGGCGCGATGATATTCCGCTGCTCGTGGACTTCTTCGTGAAGAAGTATGCAGAGCAATACGACAGAGTGGTAACAGCCGTCGATCCCCGAGTCTCCGAGTTGCTGTTGCGGTGCACACTCGATGGCAACGTTCGAGAACTCGAAAACATGATTCGCCGGGCGCTGGCCATGAAGACCGAAGGCGACGAACTGACGTTGCAGGACATGCCGGCTGCATTGTTGCAGCGACACGCTCGCGCGACGGGTCATGATGACGAAGTGCTTGCCAAAGAAGTCGTCGAAAGCGCTTGCAACATTATTGCGTCGGGCGAGATGACACTTCCGAGATTCATCGAGGAGTGCGAACGCCTGGTCCTGAAACAGTCCATCGGACGCGGCGATGAGACCCATACCGATCTTTCGCGGACGCTCGGGCTTTCCGCGCGCACTCTCTACAACAAACGTCGCAAATTCCGACTGTAGAAACCACAACGCCTCCACGCATGGGTTCGTGTGCAAACGCTCAAACGCAGTTGCACAGTTTGGCCGTGCGCATTCCGCAGAATCTGAATCTACATATGACTGCCAGTTGCCACGCCGAATTCCCTCCCTTTGCGCGGACGCTCGCTTCACCGCAGGATCCGATATCCGGAACGTGAAGGTGTGGGTTGTGCAGTTGTCTTCCGGTGGGTGCGAAAATGGTTGCCGACTCGATCGGTCCGTGGCGCGGTGTGCGACATGGTCCGCAAAGCCGGCCCACGCGTAACCCGTTTTAGAAAAACGAGTTACGAGGAAACCAGAATCGATGCGATTGGCATGAGTTTCGGCACACACCTTGCTACACCTCTTGTGACGAGTGTTGCGGCGAGTTTGCCGCAGGAGGAGCACGCAGTCGAGATGAAGTTTAGCACCGGTCATCAAGTAGCCTTTCAGTTGGCTGACGTGATCTGCCCGGATTTCGAGCAGATCACTGATCAACTCGGCCCCGATCTTTCGGTGGCAGGGGAGGTCACGTTGCTGAGCGATCGTGGTGGCGAGAAAGGCCAGTTCGCCGTCGTTCAAGTTCGGGGTATTAATGCCCCACTCATCGTGCCGGTTGGTAGGTTGAGTAGTATCTTGCACGACGACCAAGCCAACATCACGACGCAGTCGTGAAGCCGGCGCGAATTGGCTGACAACGCGGACACAGAGGTGCCGCGGTGATGATGGAACGACGCGTTCGGTCATGAGTGCCGAATGCATTAATGAGCTCTCTCTCTCCCTTCCAGGCTTGGGCGGCCTAACCGCCGCCCTCGCCTGGTATTTGAGTCCGATCCTGTCGCGGTGCGGCGGGTTGACATAAGCTCTCTCTCTCCCTTCCAGGCCTGGGTTGCTTTTCGGAGCGACCTAGGCCTGGATTTTTTTATGCGCGGGTGCCGACCGGGCTGCGGGGGATCGTTGGGCGGCGGGTGACGGTCGCCGGCCGCCCGCGCTGTTGTTAAAGTGATACCGTCAGATGAAGATATAGTAGCGAGGGCGTCTCCCACCGGCATCGGGTAGCGTTTGCCGGTGTGCATCCGGGAAAACGGCTAGGCCGAAGCAGGAAAGGAGACGCCGATGGATCTCAAGAGCTACTGTGCCATGGATCTGCATCATA
>JAJDDU010000371.1 GCA_029260155.1 Phycisphaerae bacterium
GCTTGGTTCTCGGGGGCGTCACTGCTGGTCGCGTTTGCGTAGTAGTCGGTGGAATCCAGATGGAGGATGTTCTGTGCGATGGCGGGTTGCATTGTTTCGATGACGGGCTTTGGCCAGACGCCGAGGACGACGCACGCGATCGCGATGGGGGCGAGGACCAGTAGTTCGCGGCCGGTGAGATCTCGCTTGAGTCCGGCGGATGTGTCGGGTGTGTCGAGGGGTTCGCGCAGGGGTCCGAAGAGGACACGCTGACACATCATGAGCATGTAGACGGCGCCGAGGATGATGCCAAGGGCTGCGGGGATGACGTATCCGTAGCCGAGCGGTCCTTTGCTGCCGCCGTCAAACATGGTGTCGGAGGCGGCGGCGCCCGCGAGCACGAGGAACTCGCTGATGAAGCCGTTCAGCCCGGGCAATCCGATGCTGCTGAGGGTAAAGAAGACGAGGAAGAACGCCATCCATGGCATGGGCTTAGCCAGTCCACCGAGGTTTTTCATTTCGCGGGTGTGGTAGCGTTCGTAGACCATTCCGATCACGAGAAAGAGCGCGCCGGTCGAGAGGCCGTGATTGACCATGTAAAGCACAGCGCCGGTGACGCCGGCCATCTTCAGGCTGAACATGCCGAGCATGCAGAAGCCGAGGTGCGAGACGGAGGAATAGGCGACGAGCTTTTTGATGTCGGTTTGGACCCAGGCGCACAGTGCGCCGTAGATGATGCCGATGACCGCGAGGGTGGCCATCCAGGGCGCGCAGTAGATGGACGCGTCGGGGAGTATGGGGAGGCTGAGACGAAGGAACCCGTACGTGCCGAGCTTGAGCAGCACGCCCGCGAGAATGACGCTGCCCGCGGTTGGGGCTTCGGTATGTGCGAGGGGGAGCCATGTGTGTACTGGGAAGAGCGGGACCTTGATGGCGAATCCGGCTGCGAATGCGATGAACAGCCACCACTGAATTCCAAATGGGATGGCGTACGTCTGTCCCATTTGTGTGAGGGTCTGAATGTCGAGCGTGAATAGCTGGTCGGGGCTGTTCGCGTAGGCGTGGAACGCGAGGTAGAGCACGCCGGCGAAAGTGAGCACGCTTCCCGCGAGCGTGAAGATGAAGAACTTGTTGGCTGCGCGGCGTCTTTCGGGTCCGCCCCAGATTCCGATGAGGAAGTAGAGCGGGACCAGTGTGAATTCAAAGCAGACGTAGAAGAGCAGCAGGTCCATTGAGCAGAAGACGCCGAGCATTCCGACTTCGAGCAGGAGCAACAGTGCGTAGTATTCACGGGCGCGGTCGCGGATGGCGGAGAAGCTGCCGAGGATGGCCAGCGGCATTAGGAAAGCGGTGAGCATGACCAGCCAGAGGCTGATGCCGTCGATGCCTACGTGGTAACTGATATCGACCGCGGTGCCGGCGATGCTGTCGCCGAGCCAGTCGATTTTGGATTCGAGTTGGAAGCCCGCCCAACCGCCGCCGGCGCCGGCTTCGGCGTTACGGTAGAATTCGACGGTGGCAACGACGGCCAGCGCGAGGGTTGCGAGGGACGTTACGAAGGCCATCAAGCGGAGGCGCTTGACGTCTTTGGCGTCGATGAGGGCGAGGAAGAGCAGGCCGATCAACGGGGAGAAGATCAGCATTGTGAGGGTCCAGTCAGTCACGGTGTGTTACCTCTGCGTTTTGTCGTTTGCGCTTGCTGACGGGCGCGATTCGGATGGACTGGCATTATGAGTTCACTCCCCACATGACGAGGACGAGGATGATCGCAAGGCCTACGGCCATTGACGTTCCGTAACTCTGCAATGCGCCCTGCTGGAGGGTGCGCATGATCATGGCGAGCAAGCGCGGTATGGCTGTGATCAGCCAGATCAAGCTCTCGATGACGTAGTTGTCCACGCCGAAGCAGAACTGACCCAGGCGGCGGGTGGGCTGGACGATCCAACGATCGTAGAACTCGTCGACGTAGTATTTGTGCGTCAAGATCTCGTGCGTACTGGGGAAGGCGCGTTTCGTGACCATGGCGAGCATGGGGCTGTCCACGTAGAGCGTGTAAGCGACGATGATGCCGAAGACCGCGAGCGCGGCTGAGATGTACATCAAGCCGAACTGCTGTAAGTGTCCGAGTGCGTGCGTGTCGTGGGCGGCCGTGGCAAAGGGAACGAGTGCGGGTTCGAGGAAGTGATGGAATACGCCCTCGGGCCTGAAGAGTCCGAGCATCCCGCCATGGCCCACCTGAACGCCGAGGTAGCCGGCGAATGCTGCACCGAATGCGAGAATGACGAGCGGTAGTAGCATCCATCCGCCGGACTCGTGGGCGTGAACGCCTTCGGGGATTCTGGTTGTTCCATGAAACGCGCGGAAGAACATTCTAAACGTGTAGAACGCGGTCATGACCGCGGTGAGCAGCGCGACGGCGCCGAGGAACTTGTTTTGGGTGAAGGCTGCGTGAATGATCTCGTCCTTGCTCCAGAAGCCGGACAAGAACGGGAAGCCCGCGAGCGCGAGGCAGCCGATGAGCATGGTGCCATAGGTCCAGGGCATGACGCGTTTGAGGCCGCTGAACTTGCGGAGGTCGATGACTCCGCCCATGGCGTGCATGACGCTGCCAGCGCCGAGGAAGAGCAGCGCTTTGAAGAATGCGTGGGTGTAAAGATGGAACAGCGACGCACCGGCGGCGGAGACGCCCAACCCGAGGAACATGTAGCCGAGTTGGCTGATGGTCGAGTAGGCGAGGATGCGTTTCATGTCGTGTTGCACGAGGGCTATTCCAGCGGCGAAGAGCGCGGTCAGGGCGCCGATCAGTGCAATGATTGTCATGGCCAAGGGTGACGCGGTGAAGATGACACCGCATCGGACGATCATGTAGATTCCCGCGGTGACCATGGTGGCTGCGTGGATGAGTGCGGAGACTGGCGAGGGGCCTTCCATCGCGTCGGGGAGCCAGACGTAGAGTGGAATCTGGGCGCTCTTGCCGACCGCACCGCAAAGCAGCAACAACGCGATGGCGGTCATGCGGCCAAAGGTGAGCGGGTCACCGGAGGCTGTGACGCCGCGTTCGACCATATTGAATACGCCGGCGAAATCGAGCACGCCGAATGTGAGGTAGATCAGCAGGATGCCGAGGCCAAAGCCGAAGTCACCGACGCGGTTGACCAGGAAGGCTTTCTTCGCTGCTGCTGCTGCTGAGGGTTTGTCGTAGTAGAAGCCAATGAGCAGGTAGCTGCACAGTCCGACCGCCTCCCAGCCGAGGTAGAGCAGCAGGAAGTTCCCACCGAGCACGAGCGCGCACATGGAGAAGACGAACAGGCCGAGGTAAGCGAAGAAGCGTTCGTAGCCCGGCTCGGGGCGTCCGTGATCGCGCATGTAATCGCGGGAGTAAATGACGACCAAGAGCGAGATGCCCGTGACGACCAGCAACATCATGCAGGTCAGTGGGTCGACGAGGACTTCGACGTTAAACCAGGTGCCGACTTGCGGTGCAAACCACTCGTAGAGGTGGACGACGGCGGAGGTGTGTCCGTGCTCGGCGCCGTTGACCTGGGTGAAGAGGGTGATCGCGCCGACGAACGCTCCGCCCACGCCGAGGATCACCGGCCAATGCGTTCGACCGCGAAGCAAGCCCGGGCCTAGGGCGCCGGCGAGAACCGCGCCGGCGAGCGGCAGCATCAGAATGAGGATCGACCAAAGTTGAATCGTGGATAGGTCCATTCGCGGTTAGCCCCACATGGTGGTCCAGCGTTCGGCGTCGAGCGTATCTCTTCGCCGGTAGAGTAATACGACCAGTCCCAAAGCGAGCCCTGCTTCGACTGCGGCGATGACGAATAGGAAGAGGGCGAAGACCTGCCCATTGACGTGGTCATGCAGACGACCAAGCGCCACGAGGTTGATCACCACGCCCTGAAGCATGATCTCGGTGGAGAGGAAAATGACGATCAGGTTGCGTCTCGAAAGAAACCCGACCATGCCAATGGCGAACAGCAGTGCGCCGAGAATAACGTAAGGTACGATGTCGTTCATTAGTAGGGTCCCACCTCTCGTCCTATTTGACCGGGCGGTTTTGTTGGTTCGACGAGTTTTTCCGAGGGGATTCGCTTTTGGGACATTGCGATGGCCCCGATCATCGCGACGAGCAGCAGCACGCCGGCGAGTTCGAACGCGACGACGTATTGGGTGAGCATGACGCTGCCGACCTGCATGGTGTTGTCCGGTTCTGCAAGTGGGGCGTCCGACGTTGGCGCCGGCGCTGCGGCCACGATGACGGCTTGTTCATCGGGCAGAGTTGCCATTTGTCCCGCGATGACCGCCATCGTCAGGAACCCGCCGACGACCGCGAGCAGTGGCTGCCTCGCGCGGTGGTCGCAAGCCGGTCGGCCCCCTTGTTGGGCGAGCATGATGACGAATACGTAGGTCACGAGGATGGCGCCCGCGTAGATGATGACCAATGCGATGGCGAGGAACTCCGCGTGTTGCAAGATCAGCAGTGGCGTGATCGCGAGGACTGTGAGCACGAAGTACAGCGCGCTGTAGACCGGTTTTTCATCGGTGATGACTTTGACGGCGGAGGCTAGGGCGATGACGGCGGATGCGTAGAACAGGGCATTGCCGCTCGAAGTGCCGACGAACATGTCAGCACAGAGGAACATGGCCAACGCGAGCGCCACCATGCCGATAAGCGTGCCGGCGATGTTGGTCGATCGGCCCGCGCGAGGCATGAGAAGGTAAACTGCCAGCGCGCCCATTACGAAGGTCGTGTACACCAGCGAGGACCAATGTGTGTTCAATGGGAGTCTCCGGTCGGCTGGCCTTCGGTGCGGTTTCCGGTCCCCGCGTAGCCTGTGATGCGCGGGTTTTTGCGGGGCTTCTCCGTCTTGGTCTGATCGTAGACTTTGAGCAACTTCTCTTTGTCGAAAACCATTTCCTGCCGCGATCGGCCGACGAGGTTGTACTCCGGCGTCAACTCGATCGCGTCGACGGGGCAAGCCTCTTCGCACATGCCGCAATAGATGCAGCGCAACTCGTCAATGTCGAACTGCAAGGGGTACTTCTCGCGATCGTCCCAGGGAGACTCCTCCGCGACAATGTGGATGCAGTGAGCAGGGCATGCCGTCTCGCACATGAAACAGGCCACGCAGGCGACGCGGCCTTCTTCGTCGCGGTTGAGGCGGTGAACGCCGCGATAGTTCTCAAGACGCAGGGTACGCTTCTGTTCCGGGTATTGGACCGTGATGCTCTTCTTGAACATGTGTCGCAGCGTGACCTGCATACCCGCGACGATCTGGGGTATGTACAGCCGCTCGGCCGCGTTGAGGACCGGCGTGTCGACCACGATGATGTCTTCGTCTCGAATCACGAGTGTGCCTCCACCGGTCGGGCGATGGCAGGGAGATTGGCCTGCCTGCCGGTAATTTCGCCGCTACGCAGCCCGTTGTAAATCAGCACGATGACCAGCAAGGCGACGTTTCCGCCAAGCGCCCACGGGATGTTGGTGGCTTTGCCGAGGTAGACGAGCGTGGTCGCGTAACCTGCTAGGATCATCGAGATCGGCAGCAAGCCCTTCCACGACAGTCGCATCAACTGATCGAAACGAAAGCGTGGGATGGTCCATCGCACCCACATGAACAGGAACAAGAAGCCGACGATCTTGGCGCCCATCACAGTCATCTTGAACAACATCGCCCAGATAGAAACGTCGCCAGGTTGCAAGCCGGGCACGCCGGGCAGATGCCAACCGCCGAGAAACAAGATCGTAATGAACCCGCTGCCGGTGATCATGTGGGCGTATTCACCGAGAAAGAACATGCCGAATTTCAGGGCGCTGTATTCGGTGTGGTAGCCTCCGACAAGCTCCTGCTCCGCTTCGGCGAGATCGAACGGCGTTCGATTGGTCTCGGCGAAGATTGTGATAAGCAAGATGATGAACGCAAACGGGTGCAGGACGATGTTCCAGACATTCCCCTCGCCGATCTGTGACAGAACGATGTCTTCGAGGCGTAGCGTGCCCACGGTGATGACCACGACGAAGATGGCTATGCCCATCGGGATTTCATAGCTGAGCATCTGGGCGGTCGAGCGCATGGCGGAGAAGAAGGCGTATTTGTTGTTGTTGGCCCAGCCGCCGAGTACCACGCCATAGATCCCGAGACTGCCAACGCCAAGCAGATAGAGCAGGCCAATGCCGGGGTCGGCGACCTGGGCGGTGACGTCGATAATGCCGTCTGCGTCGAGATCAACATTGCCTCCCCACGGCAGCACGGCGAAACCGATCATGGCTAGGCCGAACGCAATCACCGGGGCGATGAGAAAGAGAGGCTTGTCGACGTTGGCGGGGATGATGTCCTCTTTGAACAGGAATTTTGCGCCGTCGGCGAGGGGCTGAAACAACCCAAAAGGGCCGACGCGGTTGGGGCCAACGCGGTCCTGGATCCAAGCGGAGATTTTCCGCTCGAAGTAAATGCAGTAGGCCACGACGCCCATGATGGCCCCGATGAGGACCACCGTCAGGATGGCGCTGAACCAGAACTGATCTTTGAGTATGTCGAGCACTGCTGTCTACGTCCTCTTCATTGAGTTAGCGAACCCAACATTTTTTAGTGCTGATGCACCGGCTTGGGTGGTGCGTCTCCAATATTTGCGAACTCTTTCATTTCGTCGGCCATCATCTCGCGGACGTGGTCCCCGGAGTACAATCCGACGTGGCCCGAGATTTCAAACAAGTACTGCCCGTCACGCTTGGCACCGTCGCGGACGCGAATCGCTCGCTCGAACGGCTGGACCTTGCCCGCATGGTTCATGAAACTGCCGTCGCGCTCGACCCATGCGCACGCCGGCAACACGAGCGAAGCGGCAGCGGTCAGCGTGTTGGCGAAGATGTCTTGCACAACGAGAGTTTCCAGTTGTTTGACGACCTTCGTCATCTCTTTCGGAACCCACGCTTCGGGATAGCCGCCCACAATCCACGCAGCCGAGAACGCGCCGCTGGTCGCGCGCTTGACGAACTCGTCGAAGCCGCAAGTCTCACCACCCGCACGCTCGGCGATCAGCTCGACGCCGCGACGGTTGGGACATTTTTCGGGCAGTATCGTGAACTTGACGTTTTCAGCGTCGCAACCGACGGGGAAGTGCTGTGCTTCTCCCACCGTCGGGACAAAGCCGGTGACCGCGGTCGCCGCCGGCGCGATGCCGCGGATGAATTTGACGAGCAACCACGCCTCCTCGCACGACATCATCGGCGAGAGCACAACGGCCACGCTATCGTCTCCATGTTTGGCGACGTGCTGTTCGAAGCGGAACGATACGATTTCCGGAACGTCGTCCCAGCGCACTTCTTCGGTGTCAGCCCCTCGGCGGACCGTTGGGGCGGTGAGGCGTTTTTCGTCGTGGATGTACTTGAATCCAAACCGTCCCTCATCGCACATCCACCAATCGTTGACGCCGGGATTGGAGCGCGGCTTGAGCCGGAAGACGGTGTTTTCGTTCTGGTCGACGCGGATGGCGCAGCCCGTGCTGCATCCGGGGCAGACAGAGGGAGTCCCGGAAAGGAACCAGACCCGCTGCTTGAAGAAGAAATCCTTATCGAGCAACGAGCCGACCGGGCAAACGTCCACGACATTTCCCTGAATGGGATTGTCGAGGGGCATTCCCGGGAAGACGTCAATCTCGCGGCGGGCGCCTCGGTTGACGCTGCACAACTCGTGCGTGCCGGAAATCTCCTCCGTGAAGCGAACGCAACGCGTACACATCACGCACCGATCCGAGTAGAGATACGTCTTCGGGCCTATGTCTTTCTTAGGGCCGACGAGTTTCTGTTCGACCATGCGCGACTTTGAATTGCCGAATTTCTGGCTGTAGTCCTGAAGGTAGCACTCTCCGGCTTGGTCGCATACCGGACAGTCGAGCGGGTGATCGATCAGGAAATACTCCATGCAACTCTTCTGATTGTCGCGCACGACTTCAGAGTCGAACCGGACGATCATGCCGTCTCTAACGGGCGTCTGACACGACGGGAAGAGTTTTGGTACCCATCCCATTTCGCCGGTCTTGGGATGGGGCAACTGCATTTCCATCAGGCACAACCGGCAGGAGGCGGTGACACTTAGGCCTGGATGGTAGCAGTAATGGGGTATGTCCCAGCCCGCTTCAATCGCTGCCTGCAAGACGGGAACGCCGTCGCGGCATTCGATCACTTTTTCGTCGATTGTGATTTTCGCCATAGTGTTTGCCATCCGCGATCTTTGGCCCGGTTAGTTCAGGACCGAGAGCACCCTCTCTGCGCCGGCGGGTTCCTGACCGCGTATGTGTTCTTCCAACTCGCTGCGGAATTTGCGAACGATCCCCCGCACGGGAAACGTCGCGCCGTCGGGCAACCCGCAGATGCTCAGACCGGGCATCATGCCCATTCTTCCTGCCACTTCTTCGAGAAGATCGAGATCCTCGATGCGCCCCGCGCCGGACGCGATGCGAGAAGCGATCCGGTACATCCAGTTTGTTCCCTCGCGACACTGCGTGCATTGGCCACAGGATTCGAGGGCGTAGAACCGTGCCATATTGCGCAGGACATCGCGCATGTCCGTCTTATCGCCGACTACCACAGCAGCCGCAGTACCCAGACCGAGCAGCCCGAAGTTTCGCGGGTCGTCGAAGTCCATCTTCATGTGCACTTCGTCTGCCTTGAGTACGCCCATGCTGGTTCCGCCGGGGAATACCGCCTGAACCGATGCGTTACCGCTCATGCCCTGTCCGAACCGATCACCCATAATCAGCTCTTCGCACGTGATGGTCATGGGCGCTTCGTAGCACCCAGGCCTATTGACCGGTCCGCAGACACAGAACAGCTTCGGGCCGGCGCTGTTCGCGGTACCAATACCGAGAAACCAGTCGGCCCCACGCTCGATGATGTGCGGCAGGTTGGCCAGCGTTTCGATGTTGTTGACCACGGTCGGCCGGCGAAACAGCCCCTCGATGGCGGGGAATGGCGGCTTGATTCGCGGGCAGCCACGCTTGCCCTCGATCGACTCGATCAAAGCGGTCTCTTCACCGCAAACGTACGCCCCCGCGCCTCGGTGGACGTAGACTTCCAGATCGTACCCGCTGCCCAAGATGTTCTTACCCAGCAGGCCGGCAGCGTAAGCTTCGTCGATGGCGACCTGCATGATGTGAAACTGTTCGTGGAACTCCACACGCATGTAAACGTAGGCTACCTGCGCTCGGGTTGCGAAGCCGGCGATGATGATGCCCTCGATCACCTGATGCGGGTCGTGTTCCATGAGCACGCGGTTGCAGAACGTGGGCGGCTCGGATTCGTCGGCGTTGACGCAGAGCAGCGTGCGCTCGCGATCTTTCGGAAGAAAGCCCCATTTGACGCCGGCGGGAAAGCCCGCCCCGCCTCGGCCGCGAAGGTTGGCACGCTTAACCTCTTCGACGACTTCGTCGTCGGCCATCTGCTTCAGTGCTTTTTCCACACCCCGGTATCCGCCGCGCGATCGGTAGACGTCAATTGTTCGAGAGCCTTCGACGCCCACGTTGCGAAGCAGCACTGTTTCATAATCAGGCATTGCGAGCATCCATCCGGCCCAGCGTTATGCAATCCACCAGCCAAAATAGTACACACTCCAAACCACCATCAGCGGCGTCAAGAACCGGCGCCGCCCCGTCATGGCGAACGGCGCGAGCATTGCCAGCAGTGGGAGCATGAAGTCCAGAGAATATCGATTGTAGCCGTGCTGCGCAGCACCGGTAGCGTGGTACATCATCAACGCCGCGAAAACAATCGCGACGGCCAACAGCAGCGGGCGGACATTGGCGTTTCGCCAGATACGCCCCCCGTCGAGTAGTAGATACAGCAGCAGGGGCGTCGTCCACCAGATGCCCGTCTGGTCGTCGTTCGGCACTAAGCGTCGCCCTCCCCGGAATTCCTTGAATCGCGGAGGCCCTACGTTCATGGTGTACAGATTGCGGGGGATGAACCGCACGGAGAACAGGCCGATCTCCGCGTCCCGCGAGAGCAGATCGTCCCGGCCTTCGTACACTAAGGGATAACCGGGACGCAACGGGTGCCCGAACTTCAGCGCGTTTAGCGCAAGTGGAACCCCCAGCGCAAACAACGTCACGCCGCCGACCATCAACAGGCCCGAACTCTTTTGAGGTCGCTTTCGCCAAACGGCGAGCCAAAGCAATGGAAGCAGGTAGACTGCCAACGTAAACCGAGCGAGGCAAGCCACCAGAACGCCCAGCCCGCCAAGCCAAACACGTCGACGGCCGAAATAATCGAGCAGAAAAACCAGCAGCCCCAACTGCGTGATCGCGTGGTTGAGCTGCCACACCATGCCCGACTGCATCGTGCGACGCATGACCGCCAGCTCCGATGTGCCAAGCACGTACAGGCACGTCATTACCACTGCCGCAACCACGGACTCGCACCGGCGAAGAAACAGCAGGTAAGCCAAGGCGGGGATCGGCAATACGAACAAAATCGCCAAAAGGTGGAACGGGACGCCGCGCGGCGACCAGGGCAGAACAGTCGTGGCCAAGAACGTCATCGCCGGCGGAAAGTGGCTGTAGACTCGACCTTCGTAAAGCGCTGTGTCCCACGAACGCTTGGGCAGCGACAGCGATCCGCCCAGCCACGCCTTGGCCTCTGCCACCTGGACATTGAGCCCAGGCGTTAGCGCGCGACCGGGTTGCCACAATCGGGCATCGAACACGATGGCAAACAAGACGTAGACCGCGACCAGGCCCAGGATCTTTCCGCGCAGTTCGGGGGTGATCCGAACGTGCCCGCCGGATTCCAGCCAGATTTGTCGCTTTGGATCGCTCAATCATCGTATCCACATGTCAGCTTGTTACGCTCGCCCCATCGGACGCGACATCCGCCGGGGCGTCGAACAGTGTGCTTCGGGGCATATCGAGTTTGTCGTTGTCAGTGTCGGCGAGCAGTTTGGGAATATCCGCCGGCTGCACACGCTTGTGCAGTTTTTCGTTAATCAGCATGCACGGCGAATGATCGCAGCCAGCCAAGCACTCTTCGGTGACCAGACTGTATTCGCCGTCCGCCGTGGTCTCGTGCTCGCCGACGCCCAGGTGCTTCTTGATCGCATCGAGCACTTCCCGCCCGCCCAGCAATTCGCAGGTGATGCTGCGACAGACGGTGATCGTCTTCTTGCCCTTGGGATGCGTCCAAAAGTGCGTGTAGAAAGACAGCGTGTCGAAAACCTGAGACGGGTGAATCTCCAGCACCTCAGCCACCTCGGTCATGGCTTTGAAGGACACGTGCCCGAGCGTTTCCTGAACCACGTGCAGCGCAGGCAACAGTGCAGCCTGTTTCGTCTCGTAGCGCGGAAAAAACGAGCGTATCTTCTCGCGTACCGCGTCGCTCAGCACATTCGGCGCATCCGCGTCGAAAGCCGGTTCGTTACGATCAATCGTCTTCCAAGCCATGCTATCGATCCAATTCGCCGGCAATGATGTTCAACGATCCGAGGATCGCGACGACATCGCTTAACTGATGGCCCTCCACCAGCTTCGGGAAACACTGATAATTAATGAAACTCGGTGCCCTGCAATGCACCCGATACGGCATAATCCCGCCGTCGCTAACCAAGTAGAATCCGAGTTCACCACTGGCGGTCTCATTGGCGCCGTAGGCTTCGCCGATCGGCGGCGTGTGGCCACGATTGGTCATCACCTGCTCGAAGTGATGTATGAGGCCTTCAATGCTCGTATAGACTTCACGCTTGTCCGGAAGCGTTTGCTTGTCGTCGGCCAAGACATTCACAGGACCCGCGGGGATGTTGTCGATCAGTTGAGCGATGATGGCCAACGATTGATGCATCTCTTCCAATCGCACGAGATACCGGGCGAGAACATCGCCGCCATGCGAGATCGGCACTTTAAAGTCAACGCCGCTACTGCCGGAACCATCCCAGTTGTCCGCGTAGCACAGGTAGGGTTCATCCTTACGCAAATCCCGTCGGACGCCGCTCGCTCGGGCCAATGGGCCTGTCAGGCCCCAGTTGATCGCGTCGTCGTGATTGATGTAGCCGATCCCCTTGGTCCGCTCGATGAAGATGCGATTGCGATTCAAGAGCGCCACGATGTCGTCGAGCGTCTTCGGGAGTTTCCTGCAAAACGCCTTGACCTTTTCCGGCCAGCCGTCGGGCATGTCATTCATCAGTCCGCCGACGCGCGTGTAGCTCGTCGTGAACCGGGCGCCGCAGATGTCTTCGCAGAGGTCATAGATGTCTTCGCGATCAGCGAATCCGTACAGAAAAGCGGTGAATCCACCGAGGTCCAGCGCCGTACAGCCAACACACAGCAGGTGGTCCTGAATGCGAGCAAGTTCCGCCAGAATCGTACGCAGCACTTTGCAACGCGGCGTGAGCTCGATGTTGAAGAGCACCTCGCAGGCGTGATGCCAAGCGATGTTGTTGGCCATCGGCGAGATGTAGTTCATCCGATCTGTCACCACAACGTACTGGTTGTAGGTCAGATGCTCGCCGAGCTTTTCGAATCCGCTGTGCAGGTAGCCGATGTGCGGCGTACACGCGACCACGCGTTCGCCGTCCAGCTCCAACACGAGTCGCAGCGTGGTGTGCGTGGCTGGATGCTGCGGACCAAAGTTCAACGCCCACAGATCGCCGCCCGGTTCCTCGAGCGACATCGTGGTCGGACGAGCTTCGGTCATCGTGTCTGTCCCCATGAATCGCCTCGCCCTATCGACTGTCATCCGTAACCACAGTGAAATCCTCCCGCTCGCCGTGGCCCCGCAGTGGATAGTCCTTACGCAACGGATGCGCCTTAAACCCGTCCCACGTCATGATGCGACGCAAGTCGGGATGATCGCTGAACCGAATCCCGAACAGATCGAAAACCTCACGCTCGGTCCATTCCGCCGCGTTCCAAATCCCGGTTACGCTCGGCACTGCGGGGTCGGGATCGTTGACGAAGCACTTGACCCACATGCGGTGGTTGAGACGCGGACTAACCAGCGTATAGACAACTGCGTACCGATCCCGCGCCTTGGGGAAATCGAGGTAGTCCACGCAGGTCAGACTTGCAAGCTGCTGAAAATCGCATCGAGCGTCATCGTGCAGAAAACGCATGACCTCAACGATCTTGTCTGGCGGCACGCGCACGAAAACCTGCTCTGCGCCCGCATCGTCTTCACTGCGATCAATTAGAGGTTGCGGCGAAAAGGCTACGTCGGGAAACGCGGTTCGCAATCCAGCGACAATCTGTGCTATGTTTTGGTCCATGGAATCTCGTGTCGCACGCGGTCAGGACCGGCGCCCCACCGTGTTCAGTTGCACCACCGGATCGACCGTCAAGCCCAGTCCACCACGCTCGGCGCTCGGTTTGACGCCTTCCGCATCGACAATACGTTGGATCGCCATCACACCTTCGATCAATGTCTCCGGTCGCGGTGGACAACCCGGAACGTACACGTCGACCGGCATGAACTGATCGATGCCCTGCACGACACTGTAGGTGTCAAACACCCCACCCGTGCTCGCGCAGGCACCCATGCTGATGACCCACTTGGGTTCGCACATCTGCATGTAAATCCGCTGCAGGACCGGCAGCATTTTGATGGCCACGCGGCCGGCGCAAATCATCAGATCGCATTGCCGCGGAGTGAAACGCATGACCTCCGCGCCGAAACGCGCCACGTCGTAACGACTCGCGCCCATGGCCATCAGCTCGATCCCGCAACACGCGGTGGCGAACGGCATGGGCCAAAGCGAGTTTTTCCTCGCCCAGTTCGGGCCGTGCTTGCGAAGCAAGCCTACCAAGTGATCGAGTCGGGTCGACAGGGTGTCGCCGTTTCCCATCGTGTGGGGCGACGTTTCCGACGTCGTCAATCCCATTGAAACATCCCCCGCCGCCACTCATAGGCGAATCCGACCACCAAGAACAACGTAAATACAGTCATGGCAGCCAGCAGGAACCCCGCGCTCGCGGGTTGGCCACCCGCCGTCGTGATCATCTCGCCGGTCGTTGCAGCCTTGTGGAACACAGGCGCCCAAGGCCAGAGGAACACTACCTCGACGTCGAACAGCAAGAACAGCATCGCGACAATATAGAATCGTACGTTGAAACGTCGGCGGGCATCGCCGATCGCAGGCATGCCTGACTCATACGTGCTGTCTTTGACATCGCCTTTGCGCGCGGGCCTGACCGCGTGGGCGAGCAACAGCATGACGACGCAGATCACACCGATCAGCGCGATCAAGAAAAGGATGGAGGCGTACGGCGCCAGAGAAGCTTCAGCGACCACTGCTCACCTTGTTGCGACAATGCACCGGCTGGACATCGATCATCGCGCCCAATCGCCCAACCAGTGACGAGATCCCTGTGCGGCTCCGGTCGCCCCAAGACACAGGCTACTCCAAACCCGAGTACCAGGCTATCGGACGGTAGTCTATGACAACCACTCCGCAATCGTCAACGACTTCATGACTTATTTCACAATGTATTCATAAAAACATATCCGGCATCTAGTTATGAATGTGAAAGTGGATTTGGATTCACGGCGTAGCGGGTGTGCTGTCCGTCGGCGTGATGTCGGTGAGTTGGACGCCGATGCGGCAGATGCCGTCCGGCGTGGGCGTGCACCAGCGAACGGAACACTTCCACTGAACGTGCCCGAGTCCCGCCAGAATCATCTCGACTAGAACCTGCTCGTAGACCTGAAGAGGCGTTCCGCAAAGCAGACCCAAACCGCCCGACGACAAGTTGACGAGTTGGGCGTGAATGGGCTCACTGATGTCCTCTTCGGCCGCACGCCACACGAGAACCGGGCAAAGCACGGCCATGCGCACCCCGCTACGCTGGGTACAACGCAGGCCACCCTTTTGGG
>JAJDDU010000372.1 GCA_029260155.1 Phycisphaerae bacterium
GAAGGTCTCGCGGTCAACCTCGCCGGCACGTACGTCGTGGACGATGTAGCGACTCTCGATGCCCCGGTAGTTGCGACGCAACCACGCGTCGATCCAGAATGCTTCGAGGCGGACGAGTTCTTTCTGCTCGTCGCCCATGGAACCGGAGACGTCCATCATGTAGAGGATGACCGCGTTGGACTGCGGGCTCTGAACGGTCTTCCAACTGCGGTAGATCCTGTCGCCGCGCTCGAAGATGATCCGCGGATTCTTGGGATTGTACGTGCCGGTCATGATTTGCCGGCGCAGGGCGCGGCGATAGGTTCGCTTGAAGTGTCGAAGCGATTCCGGGCCGGTGGGGCGAACGCCGCTGTAGCGGTCCCTCTTGCTAGTGATTTGTTTGTGCCCCTTGGGTTCGATGCTCGGCAGTTGCAGTTCTTCGCCGAGAATGTCGGCCAATTCGTCGAGGCTGACCTCGACTTCGAGGATGTGTTGTCCCTCCTGCGTTCCACCCGGCCCCATGCCGTCGCCTTTGGTGTCGGCTTGGTCGCCGGCGCCCGCGTCACCGGTGCCGACACCGGAGTCACTGTTGTCACCGTATCGGAATCGCGGGGTCTCGATACCGTGGACGGGGATGCTGATGGTGTGCTTCCCCTCGCGGCCCATGAGTTCGCCACGGGTCAGGAACTTGCGAAGATCTTCGCGGATCTTGCCCTTGACGATCTGTCGAAAACGCTGGTGATCTTTGGTGATACTCGAAATCATCGCTTCTTCATTTCATGACCGTGACAAGAGTATCAATTCGGCTGCGCCCGCAGGGGAGCGCTCACCCGCTGTCGCCGCCAAACACACCCGAAAGGAGGACCTAGGATTCCTCCTGCTGCGTATCGCCCCGCGCGAAGATGCTCGCAACGTAGTTTAGGACGTCTGTCGAGCTGGTCTCGTTGTAGCCGAAGTACTTGATCAAACGCTGCTTGACCACGTCGATCTTGGCTTGTGTTTCGTCGTCCACAACACCGGACACCACGTTCTTGAGCTTGATGGTGTCGCGCTGGTCTTCGAAGAGTTTCAGTTCGAGGGCCTTGTGCAATCGCTCGTTGGTCTGGAAGTCAAACTTCTTGCCGTCGAGCGAAAGGGCCCCGATATAGTTCATGATCTCCTGGCGGAAGTCGTCCTTGCGCGATTCGGAGATGTCGATCTTCTCCTCGATCGAACGCATGAGACGCTCGTCGGGCTCCTCGTCTTTGCCGGTGTATTTGTTGCGGACTCTCTCGTGCTGCGTGTAGGCTCGAACGTTCTCGATGTAGTTCGAGCACAACCGCTTGATGGCGTCTTCGTCTGCGCTGATCGCCCGCTGGACCTCGGACTTCAGGATGTCTTCGTAGTCCTCGCGGACCAGACCGAGCAACTCCCGGTAGCGCTTCTTGATCTCCTCATCGTTGATGAGGCTGTGGTGACTGAGCCCTGCCTCGAGTTCGTTCATCACCATGAACGGGTTGATGCACTTCTCCTGGAGGGCTTGGTCGGACACGAGCGCGTTGGACAACTTGTCCTGGATGTAGCGCGGGCTGATACCCTGCATCCCTTCGCGCGGGGCCTCCGCTTGCAACTCGCGGATGGAATCTTCCGTGAAGTTGGGCACCGTACGGCCTGTGTAGAGTTTTAGCTTTTGCATCAGCGTGAGGCCCGCTTTCTTGGGCGGGTCAAGCCTTGTGAGCACCGCCCAAGTTGCGGCCATCTCGATCGTGTGTGGGGCAATGTGGATTCCGCGGATGCGGTTGTTGTTGAAATCCTTTTCGTAGATGCTGACCTCATCGCAGAGACGGATGCTGTAGGGGACGTCGATCTTGATCGTTCGGTCGCGGAAGGCCTCCATGAGGTCGTTGGACTGGAGCTTCTTGTATTCGGGCTCGTTGGTGTGCCCGATGATGACCTCATCGATGTCCGTTTGAGCGAACTTCTTAGGCTTGATCGAGTGTTCCTGCGACGCACCGAGCAGATCGTAGAGGAACGCGACGTCGAGCTTGAGCACCTCGATGAACTCGACCAAGCCTCGGTTGGCGATGTTGAGTTCCCCGTCGAAATTGAAGGCTCTCGGGTCGCTGTCGGAACCGTACTCGGCGATCTTGCGGTAATTGATGTCGCCGGTCAGCTCGGTCGAGTCCTGGTTTTTCTCGTCCTTCGGCTGGAACGTGCCGATGCCGCGGCGGTCCTTCTCGCTGAGAATGAACCTGCGAACAACGACGTGGTCCATGACCTTCTTCCAGTCTCCGTTGTATTCGAGCAGAAGATCGTCGTAGACCTTGCGGCAGAAGGGGTCCAACTCGCCCTCGATGCGGATCTGGTGCAATTCGTCGTTGTTCTTGTTGATGAGTTCGAGGACTTCTGCGCGGGCATTTTGGGGCACCAGACGCAGCGGCTCTTCGTGCATGGGGCAGGGGTTGACCTCCATCTCACCGCCGGCACCCGGGCCCTTCCATGAGAAGGTGTAGAGCGCGCCGTCATCGAGCTTGGAGTGGTGCTCGATCCCCTTCTTGAGCAGGCGGACGATCGTGCTCTTGCTAGAGCCGACCGGTCCGTGCAGCAGTAGAATTCGCGACTCAGTGCCGTATCCGTGCGCGGCTGAGCGGAAGAAATCGACCAACTCCATGAGCGATTTCTCAAGGCCGAAAATGGCGTCTTTGCCGTTGTCGATCGGGTCTGAGAAGAAGTGGTAACGCACGTAGTCTTGGCGCATGCGCGTGTAACGCTCCGTGCCGAAATGCACGATCATGTCGTACAATCGCTGGAACGAGCTGCGCGCGATCCGCGGTCGCTCGATGACCATTTCAAGGTACTCGTTAAAGCTGCCCTCCCAGTGCTGCTCGCGAAACTGTCGAGGGTCGCTTTTCTTCTCGATGATCGAAAGAATGTCATGTGCGTTTTTGGGGGCCATCGGCGCCTACCTCCCGTGATCGATTCGCGCGGGCCACGAAAACCAGCATCCGCGGCGTCTCACTCCGTCCGCTCGCGCGTCGGGCTCACCTTCTGCCCGCACCGCGAGGCCGGTACTCTCTGCATATCGGTTGAACCAGCGTGTTCGCTTGGCTCGCTCTTGCGTCCGACTACCTAGAAAATCGTAAGCGCGCCAAATCGCAAGTCAACGAGGTATACCTTATTGGACGAACTACCCCGGGTTTGGGATCGCCGCGTAATTGCGGGCCATCCCCCGCCTTCGCTTCGGAATCCGAGCCGGCGTTCCTGCGGGCTCAGGGCCGTTCCCCACGCACCGCTCTCCCAAGCGTCTTTTTCGCCGCGCACCGTCGGTGGATCGCCACGCTGGCTGCTATACCCGAGCGCGCCAAACGCCGATACTGGAACAGGTCGGCGCGGGCCGAGCCGCTGGACATGAAATACAAGACCCAATCGTGGGCCACAGGCATCCGGGGAATTGGCGGCTGCGATGTCTTGGCTACGAAGTCCGGTGACCGCTAGTAGCCGGTCGCGATGACGACAACGCAGGTTTCAAGCAGGAGCAACCCCAGATGCCAACACAAGAGAACCCGCCCGATGCGCTGGTGAGCGAACTGGTCGACGAGGACATGTTCGATCTGGTCGAGATGTTCGTGGCTGAATTGCCGGAAAAGGTTGCCGCGATCGAGCAAGCGATCAGCGCGCAAGACATTGCCACGGTCGGCACGCTTGCCCATCAGTTGAAGGGCTCAGCCGGTGGCTATGGCTTCCCGTCAATTACGGACGTAGCCAAGGTGGTCGAGACGAGCGCCAAGGCCGGCGAAGACTTCGAAACGCTTACCAAACAATCCCGCGCGCTCGCCGAACTGTGCGGCAGAGCTTGCGCCGCCAAGGCTTGAGCAACACGGCGATTTCCTGCTCCCGAAGCGGATTAGCCGGTTTGGCGACGCCGTAGATCCCCCAACTGCAGAGTTTTCCAAGCCTCAATCGCGGACCGCGCTGCATCTCAGTGCCGCATGGTAGCACTGGACGGATGCCGCGCGTGGAATCACCAACTGCGTGCTGCCCTCGGCGAGACTCGTCAGCGACGTGGGCTTGCTGGTCGATGGGAGCTAGGCTAGGCTACCAAGAAGCGGGGGGCTTCTCTTCATGGTGGCCACGAACGATGCGCGATTCGAAGAACAACGCACACTCCCAGAGGCCAGAGGAAGTCGCCCGCAAGGAACCGCGACGCATATTCGCGGAGGAACACGCGGATGTCGCCGAAGCCAGCACTGAGATTATCGCCGAACACCGCGACGTGATTCCCGGACCCGCCCAAGATATCCTGCCCCTAGGACGCATCCAAGCTACCGCCGGAGCAGCCCGCAATAGTGAACACTCGCTCGTCGATACAGACGATGAACGAATGAGTTCTTGCGCGGACGCCCTCAGCTCCCTCAGCACTGCGCTTCCGGACTTCGAGTTTGAAGATCGCATCCACCATGGCGGCCAGGGAGTCGTCTACCGGGCCATCCAGCGTTCGACGCGACGTGTCGTAGCGGTCAAAGTACTGTTGCACGGGATGTTCGCGTCGGACAGCCAGCGCCACCGTTTCCTGCGCGAGGTGGAGCTGACATCGCGGCTGAACCACCCCAACATCGTCACAGTATTCGACAGCGGCGTTGTCCACAGCCGCCACTACTGCGCGATGGAATACGTCGAAGGCTTGCGAATCGACGACTACGTCATGGAGAATGGACTCCCCTTGCCTGATCGGTTGCGTCTGATCGCAACCGTTTGTCGCG
This sequence comes from Phycisphaerae bacterium, assembly GCA_029260155.1. GTDB lineage: Bacteria > Planctomycetota > Phycisphaerae > UBA1845 > UBA1845 > OFTM285. The sequence goes on from JAJDDU010000372.1 coordinate 4,719, forward strand.
CCGTTCAAGTCGCCCACCAACACGGGATCATTCATCGCGATCTCAAACCCTCGAATGTCTTGGTCGATGGCGACGGCGTTCCTCGAGTCTTGGATTTTGGCCTGGCCAAGGATGTTTCAGAATCAAACGTGCCGAACGGCCTTGATGATATTTCAAGAACGGGCGAAGTCATCGGGACGCTGCCCTACTTGAGTCCGGAACAAGCCCGTGGCGAGGGCCGTTCAGTCGACGTTCGGTCAGACGTCTACGCGCTGGGTGTGATGCTATTCAAGACGCTTACCGATCGGTTCCCCTATCCCATCGGGGGCGGACGCGACCAGGTGTGCACCACGATCATCAAACGTGAACCGCAGAACCTCCGCAAAGCGCTCGCAGCGAAGAACGGCCGCGCGGGCATCAAGGCGAGTGACATCAGCCACGATCTCGAAGCGGTCATGCGTAAGGCACTGGAGAAAGACCAGGCAAAGCGCTATCAATCTGCCGAGACGTTCGCCGCCGACCTCGATGCCTGCCTGCGCGGAGACGCAGTATCGGCCAAAGCGGCGAATCGCGCCTACCTGCTGTTCAAGGCCGCACGGCGCTACCGCCTCCTGCTTGCCGTCGCCGCGACGGTCTTCGTCGGGATCGGGGCGACCGCCGTGAGGATTGTGGATCTGCTGCAGAAGAACGACACCGTTCGTGCAACGGGTATTCTGCGCATGCAGAACGAACGCCTCGCCAACATCGACCTCCTCGCCGTCATGCAGACCAACGCCAGGCAGGAACGCATTTTGCGCGACATGCAATTGAGCTACCCTCAGACCGAATGGAGTGACGATCTCAAGCGGCTGTTTCACGAGGTGGATGTGCCGGTTGATTTGTTGAAGGATCTCGTAGCCGGGCAACCCGACAGCGTGTTGGAATCGATGCGCGATCCCGCCCTCGGTGGGTCGGTGACACACACGCAGTGGCTCAGTGACACCGGAACACGCCTGGATCAACTGGCAGAAACACTCGAATCGACATCGTTCACTTATTCGATCGGGACGCGAAATACGTACGCTTTTTGGGCGGACTTTGGTCCTTACTATGAAACGGTCAAGACATGCGCCGCGTTCATGGCCCGCGCGCACGTGCGACGTGAAGCCGGCGACGCTGAGGGCGCGGTTTCAGATCTGTCTGCAGCGCGGCGCTTGGCGTCGGACATGGCTGATGGACCCACACTGCTGCATCAGAGCTTTGCGTTACAATGCGCGAGAAACATCACTCAGTTCTTACGAGAGACCTTCGTCGGGTCGCTTCTCAACGGGGCCGTGGCGAGTGAGTATATTGAATCGGTTCTCGCGGCGCCGGAAATCGCTGGTTCGCCTTCCTTTCTGCACCACACGGCCCTGAAGATCTCGCAATCAGTGAACGCTGCGCTTGTTCTCGATGCCGATACGCAGACGGTCTTTCTGGATCTTGATGTGCTGAACGATGTCACCGATGATTACTTTGACGCCATCGGTGCCCTCACAGACGAAAACCGCGAGCGAGCCCGCGAGATCACGGAGATCGATGCTCAGGACGCGATCGATCGCTTCATCTGGTGCGCAAGACGCTGGCAAGACTTGCCATTCGAGCAGCTATCTCAAGAAATCGTGGCAACCGAGCGGATCATAGTGGAGGAGATGCCCTCGAACCCCGTGCTGCTTCTTCTTCCGTCATTCGGGAATCACTATCGCAACCAGCTGCTTGGCCGCGCTAGGTTCCGTTCGCTGAAACTCGTTGCGTGGGTGGTCACATACCACGAGCAACACGGCGTATGGCCCGAGCAATTGAATCAGGCCGTCCCGCAAGCGTCCGCGAGCACTCTGATCGACCCCATGAGCCAAACGGAATTCGTCTACGACATCTTCAACGACATGCCTCGGATTCGATCGACGTCGTTTGAAACGCCTGGTTTCGCCGAAGTTCTCACTCAATGCTGCGGCTTTGGTGCTCCTTGGATGGCGCCGGATGACGATCATCGACTCACCTACTTTCCAGGGCCGCCATTGCGGTAAGCGGGCTTTGGTGCCATCGAAGTTCGCGCGTACGACCCGAAAGCCGTTGCTTGGGGTTACTTCGTACCGCACCGCGCTGCCGGTGTACGCGGGATGTTCCCGCGCCATGCTGGCCATCTCGTTGACCAGGAAGGTCTTTCCCATTTCAGGTTGGCGGCCATGCGCGGGTGCTTTTCGATTTGGATCCGGGCGAGTACCATCATGTTCGTGATCGATGGGGGTAACCTTGTTTTCTGATTTCAGTAGAGCGCCGCATGTCTGACACCGAATTCTCCGTTTCGCACAGGGACCAGCACTGCCAAGCCCGGCGGGGGCGGCTGGTTACTCCGCATGGTGCGGTGGAAACGCCGGCGTTCATGCCGGTGGGAACCTGCGGTTCGGTCAAAGGCGTCACGCCGGCGCAGTTGGGCGAAACCGGCGCGCAGATCATGCTGGCCAACACGTACCATTTGCAGCTTCGACCCGGCGCGGACGTGGTGGCGGAGCTCGGCGGGCTGCATCGTTTCATTGGCTGGGACGGCCCGATTCTGACGGACAGCGGTGGCTACCAAGTGTTCTCGCTAGGGCAAATCAACAGCATCGATGACGACGGCGTGGTCTTCAAGTCGCACATCGACGGTGCGACGCTGCGACTTGACCCGGAGAGGGCAACGCAGATCCAGAACACGCTCGGGGCTGACATCATCATGGCCTTCGATCAATGTCCGCCGTTGCCTTGCGATCGCGAGACACTGGTTGCAGCCGTGGAACGGACGGTGCGCTGGGCGGCGCGTTGCAAGGAGGCCCATCGTCGCGAGGACCAACTGCTTTTTGGGATCGTGCAGGGCGGGGTGGATCACGAGCAGCGGCGTGGCTGCGCCGGACGATTGATCGACATCGGATTCGACGGCTACGCGGTGGGCGGGCTGTCGGTCGGAGAATCGCACGACGAGATGATTGACACGCTGGAGCAGGTCGTTCCAATCTTGCCGGCCGGACAGCCTCGCTATCTGATGGGCGTGGGCATGCCGCGCGACCTCTACGCCTCGGTTCGTGCGGGGATCGACATGTTCGATTGCGTGCTGCCGACGCGAAATGGCCGGAATGCGTGCGTTTTCACGCCGGGCGGCCTTCTCAAAATGCGAAACGAGGTACATCGGCTGTGTGATGATCCGTTGCAAGCAGGCTGCCCCTGCTACGCGTGCGGGCGGTTTTCCCGGGGATATATCCGTCATTTGTTCATGGCGGGCGAGATGTTGGGGCCGACTTTGGCGTCTATTCACAACCTGACGTTCTACCAGCGGCTGATGTCGCGGATGCGGGAATTGATTCCGAACGGAGAACTGGCGACAATCCCGCGAGAGTTCCCGATCGTGACATTGGGATCCGAACACAACAGCGCATAGGGAGCCGACATGGTGCAAGGTTTGTACATCCTGAGTCAGACGCCGTCAGAAGCCGCCCCCGCGGGCGGGGCCACATTGATGATCGGGCTCATGCTCGCGATGGGCGTTTTCTTCTTCATGACCTCACGCTCGCAAAAGCGCGAGAAGAACCAAAAAGCTGACATGCTCAACAACCTCTCGAAGAACGATCGCGTCATGACCATCGGCGGTGTCATCGGCACGGTGGTCGGGGTCAAGGAAAACGAAGTCACGCTAAAGATCGATGAAGCCACAAACACGCGCATGACGTTTACCAAGCGATCGATCCAGCAGGTCGTCACCAGCGATGCCGATTTGAAGTAGACACAGGCGACACGTCACGCGATGTCGCCCAGCGCGGCTCGTTTAGCGGCGACCCGCAGGGGAGCGCTCCGCTGCGCCGGCAAGGAAACGCATCCGATGCTCTTCGCAGATCACGCCCTCGCCGTACGCCTCGAATCCGCCGACGCGGCAGGCAGCGCGGAATGCGTGCGCATCTACGCGCAGCTTCACTCCGATCGGGGCGCGGCCGTTGTCGAGGTGGCCGGCGGGTATGCCCTGTACGCCGGTCTAGACTCGCCCTTGACGCAGGCGGTCGGCCTCGGGATGGAAGCGCCGGCAACTGCGTCCGACATTGACGGGCTTGAGGCCTTCTACCAATCGAAACGCGCGCCGGTAATTGTCGAGCTCTGCCCGCTGGCGGACGCCGCTCTGCTCAGCTTGCTGTCCAAACGCGGCTACCGTCTGATCGAACACTCCAACGTCTTGTATCAGCCCATCGGCCCGGGGGATTCGTTTGCTGGAGAAGACGCGGACATCAAAGTGGAACCCATCGCGCCCGATCAAGTCCGCGCGTGGGCCCGCGTTGTGACGCGCGGATTCACCTCGGAAGAAGACCTGCCCGACGAACTGGTCGACGTCGTTGAAACGACCGGACACCTCGCAAGCGCCGCAAGCTTTCTCGCGCGCATCGATGGCGAACCCGCCGGTGGGGGCAGCGTCGCGGTGTGCAACCGGGTGGCAGCGATCTTCGGTCAGAGCACGTTGCCTCAGTTTCGCGGCCGCGGCGTTCAGCGGGCCGTCTTGCTCGCCAGTCTCGAAGCCGGTGCCCGCGCGGGCTGCGACGTAGCCACGATTTTCACCATGCCCGGTACGTCTTCGCAACGCAACGCCGAGCGACAGGGTTTTCGCGTCGCCTATACACGATCCAAACTCTTACGCACGTGGGACTGACCAGATGCCGGAAAGCAGCCCATGGACGTACTTCTTCAGCGCCACTTGGCTTGTGCTCTGGGTCTCGCTGGCGTGTATCGCTTCCGTGCACGCCGTATTGAACAAGCGCGTGCCCACGGCCGCTGCCCTGTGGATGGTCATCTGCTTTTCGCTGCCCGTGGTCGGCCCGTGGTTGTATTGGGCGTTCGGTATCAACCGCATCGAACGGCGTGCGATGCAGCGTGTTGCAGAACGCGGCAGACCCGAGGTTCTGCCGGACCATGTTCGAGACCACGTTGCGACCGACGAGGAAAAACACCTGATCGGTCCGCTCGTCGCTCTACGAAACGTAGCCGACGAGGTAACGCGACTTCCCCTCCTGGCCGGCAATACACTCACGGCCCTGCACAACGGCGAAAACGCGTACCCCGAGATGCTCGCAGCCATCGCCGGCGCCGAGCACACGGTCACACTGACGAGCTACATCTTCGACTGGGACGACGTCGGCAGAGACTTCGCCAATGCGCTGCGAGATGCCGCCAAGCGTGGCGTTCGCGTTCATGTTCTCTTGGACGGCATTGGCGCGGTAAAGGCGTTCTCTCGCATGGGCCGATTTCTGATCGACGCGGGGGCGGAAGTGTCGGCCTTCTTCCCTCTGCGCTTTCCTTTTGGCCGCTTGCGACTGAATCTGCGCAATCACCGTAAGATCCTAGTGGTCGACGGGCGCATCGGCTTTACCGGTGGAATGAACATCTCCCAGCGTTATGTCCTGACGCGAACGCGCCGCGGAGAATCCGAAGACCTCCATTTCAAAATAACCGGGCCCGTTGTGGCTGAGTTGCAGAACACGTTCGTCGAAGACTGGTTTCTGGCCACGAACCATGCGCTTTCGGGCGATGGGTACTTTCCGCGACTCGATCGTACCGGACCGGCCCTCTGCCGCGGGATCGACAGCGGACCCGACCACGACTTCGAAAACATCCACTGGGTGATGCAGGGCGCCTTCGCAGCCGCCCAACACACGGTGCGCGTGGTCTCGCCCTACTTTGTCCCCACGCAAGCCTTGCTCAGCGCCATGTCCATGTCGGCGATGCGGGGCGTTCAGGTCACGCTGATGCTGCCGTCGTTTGTCGATCTTCCCTACATGCGCTGGGCGGCGAATGACTACTTGCGGCAAATCCTCGAGCACAACATCAACGTCTACTATCGCTCGCCGCCGTTCGTGCATACAAAGCTCATCATCGTCGACGACCGCTGGATTCTGCTCGGGTCAGCCAACCTCGATCGACGCAGCTTTCGCCTGAACTTCGAGTTCAACATCGAAGCGTACGATCCGCGTTTGGCGACTGATCTTGCGCGGTGGTTGGACGGGCTGATGGCGAAGAGTGAACGCGTGACGCTGGAACGGATCAATGCCCGCCCACCGCTGAAACGCTTCGGCGACGGGTGTGTCAAGCTACTGTCACCCTACTTGTAGCGTGGCAGAGATTCTCAGTAAGATCGCACGACGCCTATGACGACGCCTTGGACTTGCACGTCCTTGGCGTCGACGGAAATTGGTTCGAAATCGGGGTTGGCCGGCTGAAGACGCACCCGGCGGCCTTCGCGGTAGAATCGCTTGAGGGTGGCCTCCCCGTCGCGGAGCAAGGCGACGACGGTGTCGCCGTCGCGAATCTCCTTGCGGTCCTCAACGACGACGTAGTCCCCGTCGCGGATCTGTTCGTCTATCATGCTTTCGCCCTGAACCTGGAGGACAAATCGCCGATGGCGACTCTGGAAGAGCTCTTCCAGGTCGAGCGATTCGGGTGCCTCGATGGCCTCGACGGGGTGGCCGGCCGCGATCCTGCCGGCGAGCGGAATCAACGTCGGACGCTCATCCGGGAACTGCGCCTTCGAGGTCAATGCCAAAGAGCGTGCCTTGTGCGCAGCACGACGCAACAGCCCTTTGGCGACGAGGGCCTCGACGTGCTCGAACACGGTGACCTTGGTGACGCCTCGCGCGTCGGCCAGTTCCTGCATCGTCGGGGAATAGCCGTGGGTCCGCTGGTAGTCGCGGATGCACGTCAGGAGTTCCAACTGCGTTGGCGTGAGGCGACGCCCCGCCGAGGAGGCCTTCTTCTTGGACATTAATACTCTCCGTGAATTCAATCAGCGCCGTAGGGCCGATGGCCACCAACGGCAAATCGCCGGAAGCGGCTGCGCGACGCAAGGCCTGTGCAAACTCAGCCAGGGCGCTGCGGCAGCGGCGGACCAACTCGATTCCCAGCGCCCACCCACCGCACTCGCCGCGACCGG
>JAJDDU010000373.1 GCA_029260155.1 Phycisphaerae bacterium
CGGGTAGCAAGAGCTTGAAGTGCTTGAAGCCTTGCAGGTCATCCTCTTTGATGTTGGGTTTGCGTTTTCCCGCCATGCACCAAGTATGCGCGCAAACGCCAGCGAGCGCAATTCAAGTGGGGCGCGAGGAACTTCAGTCAGTCGCTACCGCCGCCCAACGCAATCGCCGTGCCGAACGGGATTGGGTCAGACCACCTACAAATGCGTACGAATGCTATCAAATGCGTAGATTTGCGTAGTCGGCGAATCGTCGCTAAGTTGTTGTCAGGCCTAGAGTTTCTGCGTTTGATGGCTTGTTTGGTCTCCCCGCTGTTAACCGCTAGGTCGTAGGTTCGAATCCTACTCGGGGAGGTCATAAGTCGGTTCCCGGAAATAACTTGCCACCCTTTATTCGCCCCTTCCGCTCCTGATTCGCGTTCAAAAAGTCTGTACAAGACGGTGATCATCGTTGTGGCAGCTAGTGTAGTGCCTCATTCAGCTTGACGTTTCTGAGCGTTGCGCTGGCGCGGCGGACCTTCTTGAGAATCATCTCGGCCTTGGCGGTCCAGACGATGGCATTGGGGGCTTTGTTGTGCTCGGCGATGTAGTCCATGATGGCTCGCTCCGGCGGATTCAGGTACAGCCCGACGACATCCGTCATGTTCTCCACAAACCGCGGATCGTTGCTGACTTTGAAGGTTCGCGACAGGTGCGGGTTGGGCATGATGCCCAGTTCACCCGCGATGTCCCTGTTCATCTTACCCTCAGCAGCAAGCAACACGATCTTTGCGCGCTACGAAGCGGTGCAAGTCCGTTCCCATCATCTTCCTCACAGCTTATCGCACGGCTGACAAGCGAGTCCTTCGCTTCAGCGAGGAAACTGTTGCCAGAAGCCCGCGGTGGTTCAAATCCTATCGTTCGGCGTACGGGCCGACCGCCGAAGAGGCCCGACGCCCCAAGATCGGGCCAACGTGTCACTGACTTCCCGAACAGCAAGACGGTATTGGCCAGCTGCCGCTGGCGCTGCGAAGGGCGCCAAAAGACATTGGACCTGCGTTTGCGGACCAGGGCATTCGCCGGGGTGTAGACGCTCGCTGTTGTCTCCGATATCTCCGGCAGGATGTGAGGCGCGCGTTGCCTGTGGGCAGCGTTCGCAAGCCGAAGCGAGTGCAGGTTCACCTGCGCGATGGCCGGCGGGTCGACCGATGGGCCGGACGGCCGTTGCTAAGGCTTGGGTACGTGTTTGTTCCAACTCGTTCAGTCTGCTGAAGTTTCTGCAGATGCTCAGGCGGGTCGATTTGCCCGGCTCCAACCAGGTGACAATGAGATAAGCAAGGAAACGTACATGTTGGTCGGGGCGTGCGTAATCATCGCCGGGGGTATGTTCGCCCTGGTGCCACCGACAGCCTCCCAAACGTCTATGTAGCTGACAGTGCCAATCGTCGAATCCAGGTATTTGGCCCGCGTTGATCCAACGGCTCGCGCGTACCGGGTCCGCAAGACTCGGTTCGGCATCGATCGGAGCAGGGGAGCGTACGGAGGCAGTTTGGTTGGCCCAAACACGCATGATCATACGTCTTCCCGGGGGCAGATTCGATGTCTGCTCGGCATGGCACCGGCGCTTTCGGTCTTGCCCTCGGGTGAGATGATCTCAAGTTTCGGAGTGTTCCGAATGGGAACTGAAGTCAGAAACTACGGAGCGTTAATAGGTGTTTCCGTTGGCCCAGCAGCGAACCAGCCGGTGCCACAACTTGTCCGGCTCAGCTACGGAAAAACACCCAAGTGTCGATCTCGTGGGAAGGCGTAGCCGCTCGTCTGCTCCTGAACCGGATCGCCCAAGTGTGACCAAGGCGTTCGTCGACCGTCGTCAATGACGCGACGCCCAGCTTGGGAACCGGAAGTGGTTTCGCAGCGAAAACGGTTTGACAGAGGCTTAGTCATCGGAGCGTGATTCGCACTAGCTCCACGTCTACTGTCGTCGCGGAGTATTGCTCTCCGTTCACGCACGGCGGCGGCTCAAGTCGCCACGCTGTCCCGCGATCCGGCCTTGACCGGCTCAGCGAACAACCTCGTGTCTGGAGTTAGACGTCGCGAACGATTGGCGTGGGTCCAAGTAGGTGCCGCACTTGGCCTGCTACTGGCACTTGGGCGTATCATCAGCGTCATCGGCCCAAATGACAGTAGCAAACAGGGCTACGTCTTGCGTCCGTCGCTTGGCTCCAGGGATGACGAATGATCCAGACTAGAGCCGTGCACCGCAGTACTTGCAATGTTTGGCGTCTGCGTCGTGTCCCTCGGCCGAGCACTGCGGGCACGCTTGTGTGCTCACCTGACCCTGTGTCGCCTTGGACAGCTCAACCGTGACGATGCCGGTGGGAACAGCAATGATCGAGTAACCCAGGATCATCACTATGCTGGCGAGCATCTGGCCCAGCACCGTCGTTGGGGCGATGTCGCCGTAGCCGACGGTAGTGAGCGTGACAATTGCCCAGTAAATACCGCGGGGGATGCTGTCGAAACCGTTGGCCTCCCCCTCGATCAGGTACATGAGCGTACCCACGATTAGCACCAGCGTCAGCACCGTACCGAGGAAGACGGTGATCTTGTGCCGACTGGCTCGCAGCGCCCGCCCGAGCACGCGGGCCTCCTCGACGAAACGCACCAGCTTGAGTACGCGAAACACGCGCAGCAGTCGCAGGGCTCGAATGACCAGCAGCGTTTGTGCGCCGGGCAGCAGCACACTCAGATAGGTTGGGACGATAGCGAGCACGTCTACCACACCGAAGAAGCTGATGGCATAGCGCAGCGGCCGACCGACACAGAGCAACCGCAAGACATACTCGATGGTGAACAGGATCGTGAAGGCCCATTCGGCGGCGCGCAGGAACCATGCGTAACGCTCGTGAACGGCCGCCACGCTTTCAAGCAGCACCGCCAGCACGCTGAGCACGATGCACCACAGCAGCAGTACGTCGAACGCGCGTCCCGCCGCCGTGTCGGCCTCGAAGATGACCTCGTGCAGGCGGGCCCGCCACGCCGAATGCAGTGGTTGATCTCGTCGAACCGTCATCCAAGACAGTCTAGCTCGCTTGGCCCGCCTGTCACGGGCCCCGCCACGACTCCTTGGCGTCCTCGCATACGGGGCGTGGCAACGGTGACGCAGCAGCCTATGCCGTCACAGGTGACGATCAACATCATTGGACGCGGAGATTTCGGCATAATCTCGCATCACAGCTGCCGATCGAGCCGTCTGTAGTGCATGGCTTCGGCTACCTGGTCGGCGACGGCTCACGGTTTTGTACTCTTGGCAGGCAGATATCCGATCCAGGCATCGCCAGACGCCGCTGCCCCACAAGTGCCAATCGCACGACGCCCAGCTCACGCAGACGACGGCCGACCCCGGTTGCAAATCGCGACCGGAGTCCTTCGTATCATGGACGCGGAATCGCGGTGTATCTCTGCGCACCCTGAAGTAGGCAGAGCTGGACTGCACAACACATCTGCAGGGAGTTAGCGTCCGTTGGGCACCTTATTGTGGCTGGTATGTTGTCTGTGGGATGGGCATGGCCCACCCCGCTTTGTTTTTGAGTCAACGAATGCTATGGCGACCGTCGGACGCTATCGTGATTGCCGCTGCTTGCGTTCCCGCGATCTCGATCTTGTCAGTCTGCCTCGCGCCGACCAGAAACGCCTGGTTGCCGTTGGACGATTCGTGCAGTAAGTCAACCACGAACGTGCCGCCCGCGTCGCGCGACACACGGTAAGTGAACGTGGCCAAGTACTCCCCGGGCTTGATGGCGACGTCGCCATCAAAGAGCCCGGCGAGCATCTTGGCGGTTTCCACATTGAACGCGTCGAACACGTCCGTCACGCCCACGAAAGCGGAATCGTCGCGATCCTCGATCGTGATGTTCACGAGTTCCAGCGAGCCCGCGCGACCGCCACTCGCGATGGCATGCAACTGGTAGGCTCGGAAACTCGGAAGCGCTTCGTCCACGAAGATGCGCACCTGCACTTCGTCGCCGGGTTCGATGACTTCACGATCGGCTTCGGCGCTGAGGCTCGTGCTGCCGACAATGTCCGGTTCTGGCAGAAACTCCGGAGATGGGGCGCAGCCGCAGGCATTGTCGCCGGCAAAGCAGGTTAAGGCGTGTAGTGCGTCAGCGAGATTGCAGAATCCGTCAGGGGCGCAGGCGCCGAGGGCGCCGCCGGCGTCGATGTTGATCGGTTCGCAGGAGTTGGTGCCGGCGAAGCAAGTCAGCGCGTGTAACGCGTCCGCGAGGTTGCAGAACGTGTCCAACGGGCAGGCTCCCAACGCGCCGCCCACGTCGGACGGAACCGACTTGGCGGAGGAAAAACAGGTGCCGGCGACACATTCCCACCAGACGCAGACGTCGTCGGTTACGCCGTTGCCGTCGATATCGGCGCAGTCGGCGGCTGTGGCGCAGGCGGGGCCCGCGGTGCAGCCTTGCAAGCCGGATGTTTCCGGCATCCACGCGGTTCCGTTGACGAGTGTGCCGTGGTCGCCGCCGCAGCTGTCTTGCGCAGTCAGGCCGGTTCCTTCGTCCATCGGCCAATAGGACATAAGGCCCGCTTCCGTTCCGTCTCCGACGAGACGCCGGTTCATGTCTGCGAGGATTTCCGCCGGACCGCGCACGTAGTCCCACGTTCGAACCTCGTCTATTCGGCCGACGAAGAAGTCGGCCGAGGTAACGGTGTCGGCTCCGAAACGCATGGACGGAACGATTAGCGGGAAGAGTGAGGCGGAAGTGGTCCGGGCGACGGGCAGACCGTCGATAGAGAGCAAGACCAGTCCACCCGGCAGATCGAGCAACGCAGCGAGATGGGTCCACTGCCCCTCGGTCACGGGCGGCCCTTGCAAGACTTGGAATCCCACCGCCAGATTGTCGCCGTACTCGAGCTGCCAGGTGTTTTCGGCGGCGGCGAGCACACGGAAGCCGCTTGGGAAGATGAGCGCCTCCCGGGTGGAGAGCCCGGTGCGCACCGTGCCGGCGCCGCCGGTGAGTTTGGCACGCACCTCGACGGTCGTTGTCTGGAGGAGGGGGGTGACGAAACCGCTCATGGTGACGTAGTCGTCGACGCCGTCGAAGTTCAGCGTGAAACAGCCGATTTCCGTGATTTCGCAGCCGTCGGGAATGCCGTTGCCGTTCGTGTCAATGGCGTCGTCGGATCCGGGACAGAGATCGCAGAGGTCGCCGTTGATATCGCCATCGGCGTCCAGCTGATCTTCATTGTCCACGGCCGGGCAGTTGTCACACACAAAACCGTGGCTGTCGTTGTCAAGATTGAGTTGATCTTGATTGTCTGCAAGGGGGCAGTTGTCGCACACATCGCCGATGGTGTCCGTATCGCTGTTTGCTTGATCCAAGTTGGGCGTGCTCTGGCAGTTGTCGCAAAGGTTGGGAACGGTGTCGCCGTCGACGTCAAGCGCGTCATCGAATCCGGGGCAGAGGTCGCAGGCATCGCCATTGATGTCGCCGTCGTCATTGGCCTGACTGGGGTTGCTGACAGACGGGCAATTGTCGCAACTGTCAATTACGAGGTCGAGGTCATCGTCCGGCATACCGGAAGCCAGGTCGCACTCGTCGAGAATGCCATTGTCATTGCAGTCCAGGAACTCGCCCGCAACCAGTTAGACGCGGTCCACCGATGTCGTGCCAAAGATGCCAGCGGGCAACATCCATCGCCGAAACGTGATTTCGATGCTGTCCACGTCGGCCGTCGATGTGCCTGAGTGTGTGATCGAAGGCGAACTGTCGGGGATGGCCTGGACCTCTAGCACGCCACCCACGCGCGTAATGCGAATGGTTGCGCCATCGGCCGCTGCTGCCATGCTGCTGCCTTGACCAACCGTGCTGCCGTTGGCGGTTACCCAGAAGCCGCCTGTCGAATCACCCCAGCCGTCGACAAGGGCAGCCTCTGCGACCATTGCGTCGCCCGCAAAGAGCGAAACGCCCAGCCGCTGCACGTCCTCCATGCCCGTGGGGCCATCGGAGCCCCACGATATCCACGCTTCGAAATCGAAGTCGCCCTGCGGCGGGATGCTCTTCGTCAGCGTGCCGCCGTGCAGCCCACTGGGTGTGCCAAGGATGTCCGTCACTTCGAAGACGGTTCCGGTCTCCGACGCCGCCCAAGTCACGCAGGAATCCATCGTTACGGTCCACGGTGGGTCGGTCATGCCGTTATTGAAGTCGTCATAGACGATGAAACTCGGACAATTGCAGTGATCGGCCGCCGAGTCGTTGCACGCGTCGGGCACGCCGTTGCCGTTGCAGTCGTTGGTATCCGGGTACGCCGCGCACGCGTCGGCCGGACCCCAGAATCCGCTGCTGAGTGTATAGGTGCTACCGGTAAGGACGGCTGTGTCGGGCTGACCGGTTGTCCCGTTCAGCGTGTAGTCGCCGCCGCTCAATGCCGTGCCACCACCATCAACCGTTGTGCGCGTCAGCTGATGGGAGCCGCCCGCCGAAGCGTACACCGCTCCCATCGCCAGCGCCGCCGTTACAGCGCCTAGCTCCCCGTGGTGTTATTCACCGACGCGCGAAACGGGGCTTCCGCGTCGTCGTCTGCGAAATCCTCCCTGAACGAATGCAGCGAGGGCACTTCAGAGAAGGGGACCCCCCGCAATTGGGCGAGTCTCTGTTCGGCCTCGCCGCGCGCTTGCTCCGCCTCACCGTACAACCAGGCGAAGCCGACGGCTGACGCGATGGCAATCAGAAACACCGCCGCCAGCGCCGAAAGCACGAACCAGTGTCGCCGCATGGTCTTGCCAGCGACGTACCACGCACTATCACGGCGCGCCTGGATCGGTCGGCCGTCGAGGTAGTTGCGTAGGTCCGCGGCCAACTCGCCGGCATTCTGATACCGGCGTGTGGGATCCTTCGCGAGGCACTTGCGCAGAATGGTCTCGACGTCGGCGTTCGGGCGGAGTCGGCCGTCGTCGGGGCGGGCCGGGTCAGCCTGCGTGATGTTCCGCAGCACCGTACTCATACCGCCGGTGACCTCGTACGGGAAGTGCCCCGTCGTGGCTTGCCAGAAGATTACTCCGAGCGCGTAAACGTCGGTCCGCACGTCTACGGCTGCGTGGTCGCTGCGTGCCTGCTCCGGCGCCGCCCAGGGCATCGAGCCAAGGAATTGGCCGGTCTGCGTCATGACCGTGGCGTCCGAATCGGCGACCCTGGCAAGGCCAAAATCGACAATATGTGCGGAGTCATCTCCGTCGACCAGGATATTCGCGGGCTTAAGGTCGCGGTGGAAGACACCACGCAAGTGCGCGGCCTGTATGGCCTCGGCGATCTGCACGAACAGAGAGACGAGTTCCTTCATCTCCGGGTCTTGCTGGGCAACGTATACGTCTAACGGGACACCTTCAATGAAGTCCATTACGAAGTAGGGGAGCGCGTCGACAACACCACTGTCATGTATGGTGATGATGCCGGGGTGTCGCAGTTGCCCGAGGATTTGCACCTCGCGTTCGAGCCTCGCCTGCTCCTGCGGTGTGGAAACAGCTCCGTGGCGAAGGAACTTGATCGCAACGTCCTGCCCCGTCGACCTCTGCACAGCCTGGTAGACGACGCCCTGGCCGCCCCGGTGGATTTCACGGATAAACTCGTAGCCGTCCAAAACGCGCGTCAGCTTCCGCGCCGCGCGCGACGCGCGGGGGCCATGCCCAGCCTGTCCCTCGGGATGCACCTGCTCCCGTGCGAGGTCGATCAGGTTCCGGTCGGTTCCGTCTCCATGCCGGGCGGTCACTCTGATGGTCCCCCGTCGGAGAGTACGCGCCGTGCCAACTCCGCGCCCTCCGCGGCGAGTTCTCCGCCACGAGAAGCATCGCCGCCCCAGATGCAAGCGATCGCGAGATTCGGCAGCACTAGTGCTCGCCCCCCGTCACCCTCTGCTCCCTGGGCGACGGCAAGATCCAGGGCCAGCTGTCCGAGCTCCCCCGCCTTCGAGAAATCACCGAGATGATCGTAGACTTCGACAATGGTGGCGAGTATCTCGACACGTGCCTGCGGCGCGGCTTCGAGTTCATCACTCCGCAGGCGATCAGCCGACACTTCGAGCATCTCGCGCAGGAGAGTATCATCGCGACCGCGTGCAAGAAGAGGGCTCACGCCTTCCAGCATTGTCTTCATAGAGCGGACGACATGCTGGGAACGGTCGCGCTGCGCTTCTGCGGTTCGCGTCTCGGCTTTCGCGTGATCTCGTTCGCGCAGCGCCCAGACTATTCCAACGAAAGTGCCCGTCACGCCCACGGCAATGGCAAGCACAAGTGCCATGGTCGCAACGGCGGCCAGCCGGTGTCTCCGTAACTTCTTCTTGAGGAAGTAGACCAGCGACGGCGGCTTCGCTTGAATCGGCTCGCCATCCAGATACCGCCCAAGATCTCGAGCGAGCTCGCCGGCCGACTGGTATCGCCGCTCCGGTTCCTTTGCGAGGCACTTCAGTGTTACGGTGTCGATTTCATCGTCGAGACCGCGCCTCAGCGTACGCATCGAGCTGGGATCCGATTCCGCGATTCGGACGGCAATGTCCGCCGCCGCTCCGTTGGTGTCGTACGGGAACTTCCTTGTCAGAAGGTGATACAGGATCACACCCAGCGCGTAGACGTCCGTTCGCACATCGATCGACGCCGGCGGCCCGCTCGGAGCATGCGCGCCGGACGGCTTCTGCAACTTGGCAGACGCCCTGCACGCGTTGACCTGCTTCGCCGGAAACAATGCCTGCACCTGCGGCCCGTCGCCTATGGGTCCGAGCGAGCCGGATGTTGTCGGTCGGACGAGTCTAAGCGCATTGGCTGATCGTCGAACGATCAGGGCGGGAGACGAGGTACGCGTCCGCATCTTCGTGGACGACCCGCTGCCGAGTTTCAGGGCCTATCAGTTGCTCACCGAGACGAGTGGCGGCCGCGCCGGTTCTCTCGACCTAGTGAACATCACGATCGAGAACCGCAAGGACTCCGTTTTTCAGAGTGCGAACGACACATTCGAGGCGTTCAACGTAGACAACGCGCAGATGCTCAGCGGCCTGTTCACGGGAAATGTCCCCACAAAACACATGCGTTACCTAGCCACGTTTACGTATCGAGCGTCGAAGGCTGCGTCTGGCACGTTTGTGATCGACGTCGCACACGATGAGAACGGCGGCAGTCAGACGCTTCTGGTCGGCGCCAAGCAGACTGACAAGATAGAAGTAACTGGCATGACGCCGGCCGTCGTGACGGTCACACATCTGGGCGCGGCGGTCCGGGCGAGCCCGCGATGACGATCCGTCTCCAGCGAGACGGACTAGGCGGCAATCGACTGCAGACGAATACACTCTGTTCCTTGAGGGCGATATGAAACGAACATCCACATATGACACATTGTGCTTAGTGGCTCTTCTCGCCGGAGTCTGTGCTTCCAACAAAGCATTGGCTTGCGTCAGCGACGACGACTGCAACGACTTCGACGACGTGCTTGCTCAGCGCGTTTCGCGGAGACTTCGCGACGTGCTCCATGGGTGACGGCGATATCTCACCATGCGCCGGCGATGGCATCATCGATGTCGGTGATGTGCTGGGCGCTGTCGACGCATTCGACGGCGGGGACTACTGCAACTGTTGGATTCCCGACATCCTGTCCCCGATCCTGCTGTCGGTTTCGCCCGACCCCGCACTCGGTGTCGCGGACAATGTCGGACTGCTCGAGATTCGCGGTGAGCTCGACGACCCAACACGACCCCTGTTTCCGTCGGGCGACGGGCAACCCGGCGGCAGCGCAGTGCTACGGATTGACGTACTGCAAGCGGATGCCAACGGCGATGATGTCGTCGACGCGACCGACGGTCAGTTGATCAGCGATGCGCTCGGCACCTGTGCCGGTGACACCGGTTTCGACATCAGTGCCGACGTCAATCGCGACGGCTGCGTGGATGCGGCCGATGATGCCATCTTCCAAGCCGGTCTCGGCGGCAGCCTCCCGTCCATGGACGGGCAAGGGGCGCACATCGTCACCAGAATGCCCGACATCAACGAAGTGGTCCGAGCATACGACCTCGCCGACGTTGTCGTCGACTTCAACGAACCGATCGACGCCACGAGCATCGCACCCGGCACGCTCGCAGTCGTTCTGCCCGATGGAACCGTTCGCGACGCAGACACGCTTGTGCTGACCAACGCAGACACGACAGCCACATTCACCTTCGCGCCGCCGCTGGATCAACTTGGGTCACACGCGTTTCAACTCAGCGCAGCCATTGCCGACACCAGTGGCCAACTCCTGGCAGTCGACACGCAGCGCGCCTGGTCAACCCACCTTGATTACGATCTCACTACGCTCGCGGGTGCTTCCCCGGCCGATGGTGAGTCGGGCGTGGCCGTCACGCGAGAGACGATCCTGACGTTCCGCAACGCGCTCGACCCCATCGC
>JAJDDU010000374.1 GCA_029260155.1 Phycisphaerae bacterium
AGTCGTTCTCGGCCAATCGTTCGCCGAGGGGTCCAAGGTCTCCGACGAGCACGCCTGGCCCGTCCGGCTGGCCGAGGCTGCGAATCTTACGGTGTGCAATCTCGGGATGTCCGGCTACGCGCCGGCACACTATCTTGCTTCACTCGAAGAACATGGCCTGTCGCGATCCCCGAGAGTCGTATTGTGCATGCTGTATGAAGGAAATGACTTTCGGGGCGGCAAGCCCAGGAAGTCTCAGGACATTCCCCCATTCTCGAAGCGTCTCAAGACCTATATGAAGCAATCACCCGTCCTGAACGCAACCGATCAACTCTTCATTCGTGCATTCGGTTCTATCGGAGCGGAGCGGCGAATACCCGGAATAGAGATGCTAGAATGGTTACCGCTGTCGATTCCAGAGGGCCCGAACGCGAAACACTACGCATTCGCCCCCAAGCAGCTTCTTCAAAGCCGACTCACCGCCGATCAGTTTCACGATTCCACCCGCTGGCAAAGCGTCGCGCAAACACTAACCGAAATGAGCCAATCTTGTGACGACGTCGGCGCGACACTAATAATCGTGTTCGCACCGACCAAGGCGCACGTAACGCTGCCGCTCGCCCAGCATCGATTGTCCGCCGACAAAGTACACGCGTTCGCATCCCTGCGCCACGACGATCTACCGCCCGCCGGGGAATTCCTCACCCAAACCCTAGCTTCACTGTCCGCACGTGAGACGGTCGTTCAGAGATGGTGCGCATCCAACAACGTGCCGTTCATCAGCACGACAGCCCCCCTGCGCGATCGCGCAGCCGCCGGAACGCAAGTCTACTACACCTACGACCAACATTGGACACCAACAGGACACGAAGTCGTCTCCCAAGCAATACGCCCTCTACTCAGGCAATTCTCAGCACAAGCCAACTGACCCCCGAGCATTCCCTCACCTTTGCCACCACCGCTTTGGCTCCGCCGTCGAGGCCGCCTTGGGATTGGCTTGTTCCTTCCTGATCAGCTCCAGCACGTCGGCGTCGGTCATGTTGGGCCCCTTGATGCGACGCAGCATTCGGAACTTCTCCCGCGTCGCATCGTCAAGGTCCGCCGTTATGTCCGTTTCGGGCACGGGCGGAGCGGCATCCGCTTGCGGCGGCTGCGCCGTATCCGCCGCCACTTCGGTATCCGGCGTGTCGGCGGCCGTTCGCTTCTCTTTCGTCACCGACTGCGGTGTTCGCTTCTCCTTCCGAGGTGTGTCGACCGAATCGACCGTCTCCACCGGTGTTGAAACCGCTGATTCGGTCGCATCACGGGTTGCTGCCGGCGAGCTCTTCGATACTTCCGCGATCGGCGAATCGGATTTCTCGACGGAAGAGTCCCCCGCCTGATCGATCGACACACGCATTTCCTCGAGTGTCTCCCGATGCTCCTCCAAGCTCATCCGCCACTCTTCCAGCGACTCACGCTCAATCTCAAGCTCCCGCCGCTGACTCTCGATTTCGCCTTCGCGCGATTCCAACTCCGCACTCAGCGTCCTGAGTATCTCAGCCTCCTCATTGTCCGACTGCGCTCGTTCGGATCGTGCTGATTCGGCGTCCTCTTGCGAGGCTCGCTGCTCGTCAAACACCGACCGCTCGGATGCGAGTTCGACTTTCGCGAGATCGAGTGCCTCGCGATCTTCCCGGATCGCGTCGCGATCGCAATCAAGTCCCTCGCGCAGAGCCTGCAATTTCGCTTGATCGCCATCGCGCTCACCGATCGCCGCCGCGGACTGTTCACGCGCAACGGCCAGCTCAGCCCGCTCCGCTTCAATCGCGGCGCGCTGTGCTTCCAGCTCGCCCTGTTGCCCCTGCCACTCCGCTTGCTCCTTCCGGAACTGTTCACGATCGGCTTCGACCTGCCGCTGTATCTCCTCAAGATGGGACTGCTGTTTCTGACCGTGCTCAGCCACCGTCTCGACTGTTGCTCTCTCCGTTTCGATCCGCGACCGATCGGCTTCGATCGCCTCGATCTCACGGCGTAGTTGTTCGCGGTCAGCTTCCATGCGGTCGCGATCCGCCTGAAGCTGTGCGGTCTCCGCTTGAATACGCGACTGTTCCTCGCCGGCTTGGCGATGCTCGCCAGACAGCGACGCACGCTCCTCCTCCACACGCACGCGGTCCATCTCGCCGCGTTCGCGAAACTCCTCCAGTTGTCGTCTCTGCTCCTCGACGTCGTGGCGTTCCGCAGCCAGTTGTTCCCGATCACCAGCCATCTGCTGGGTCTTGGCCTCCAGCTGCGCCTGCGTTTCGGCAAGCTGAGCAGTCTGCGCAGCCGCATGCTCCTGATCGGCCGCGATCTGTGCGTTGGCTTCGTGAAGGCGGGACTGCTCGTCGTGCAATCGCCGCCGCTGGGCGTCCGATTCCGCGCGCGCAGCCTCAAGCTGCATACGCACTTCGGTCATCTTCGCCTGCGCAGCCGTGACCTGCTCTCGCTCAGAGCCAACGGCACCGTGCTCGGTCTCGATTCGGTCGAGCGTCTCGTCCAACCGCTTCTGTCTGGCGTCCGACTGCGCTCGCTCAGCCTCCAACTGCACTTGCTGCGCAGCGACAAGTGTCTCCCGCTTGGTGAGTTCTTCACGTCGCGCACTCAGTTGCTCTCCGTCGGCGGCGATCTTCGCACGCTCCGACTCCAAACGACTCAAGTCGGCGTCCATCGCCTCACGACGACCATCGATCTGCTCTCGCAAGCCTTCGACTTTGGATCGCTGCGTAGCGATTTCCAGACGTTCCCCGCTCAGTTGCTCTCGTTCTACCTCGCGCTCCGACGATGCCAGCGCCAGACGCTCCTGCTCGGCTGCAAGCTGATCGCGATTCGCCTGAATACTCAGACGCTCCTCGCTCAGCGCTGTCCGCCCCGCTTCGACCTGCCGACGCTGTTCTTCGTCCTCCGCTCGCTGCGCAGCCAGCCGCGAGGTCTCCTCGGCCAGCGAAGTGCGTATCGATTCCTGTTCACATGCCACTTCTTCGAGGCGGTCGCGCTCAGACTGAATACGGGACTTGTCGTCATCGACAACCCTTCGGTCGGCGTCCAACTTCTCGCGCTGGCCCGCGAGTTGGGAGCGTAGCTCGGCGATCTCGGACCGTTCGACGCCAAGCCCCTCCGTCGCCGACTCCTGCTCGGACACCACACGCGAAAGGCTCGCTATCTCATTCGCAAGTTCTTCACGCTGCGACTCGATCTGAGCCCGCTCGACTGACAGCCCCTCGGTTGCCAATTCCTGTTCAGACACCAACCGCGCAAAGCGATCTCTCTCTGCCGCAAGTTCGTCACGTTGCGACTCCATTTGAGCCCGCTCAGCCGTCAGCCCCTCCGTTGTCGATTCCTGTTCAGACACCAACCGCGCAAGGCGATCTCTCTCCGCCGCTAGTTCGTCACGCTGCGACCCCAATCGGCCCCGTTCGTCCTCCAGGGCATCGCGGTCCGCGTTGAGCTGCTCCTTCAACGCATCAAGCCCATCGCTCTGCTCAGAAACCTGCGTGCGCGCAGCCGCCAGCTGCGATTGCTCCGCGTCAAGTCGCTCGCGATTCTCGGACAATTCCCGCCCTACGGACTCAGCACTCTGCTGCTCGGCGATCAATTCCCCAAGTTGTGATTGCGTGCGCGCGTCCAGCTGCACAAGGAGCGACTCGCGCTCCGCGAATTCCGCATCTCGAACCGCCAGTTCCTCAGCGCACTGCTCTTGCTGACGCGCTTCTGCATCAATCGCCGCGCGCTGCTGCGCGCACTCAGCCAGTTGCTGTTCCAGTTGATCAGCCGTCTTCCCATTCAGACGCTTCTGGTTCCCAAACGCAGCCACTTCGGCCTGAAGCGATTCGCGCTGCCCATCGACCTCCTGCCCGGCAGCTTCACACGCAGCCTCTCGCTCATCGAGCAGCGCTTCACGACCCTGAGCCCGCAGCGCAGTATCTTCAAGCAGCGCTCGCTCTGTCTCGATCTCCTGTCGCTGATTTTCAAGCTGAGCAGCCGAGCGCAGCGATTGCTCCTCGGCCTCTGCGAGCGAACGCTCGCGCTCGTCAAGTTCGCCCTGACGCGCAGCCAGCAAGTCGCGACTCGACTGCTGTTCGGCGTGCGCACGCAAGGAACTCTCGTCCAACAATTCACGGGCCGCAGCAACCTCCGCGCTCTGCCGCTCAAGATCAGCTTGAAGCGTGTGCAACCGCGACTCGTTTTCCTCAATCCGGTCCACGCGGGACTGAAGTTCCGCAGCCCCAACAACGGCGGCCTGCAATTGCTGCTCAACTTCTCCCTCGCGCCGCGCAAGACGCTCCCGCTCCTGTGTAATCGAAGCCTCGCCGTCGGCAACCTCATTCGCACGGCCAGTGAGCTCTTGCTGAAGAATATCGAGCGTTTCCCGCCGGGCATCAATCTCCTGCACCCGTTCGGCCGAGTTCTTCGCCGCTTCCTGACCGTCTCGCTCAAACTGGGCCTGCTTAGACGCGAGGCTGTCCGATTTCGCTTGAACTTGCTGCTCACGATCCTCAAGCGCGTCGGCCAATTCCCGGACCCGTTGCTCAACGCCCTCAATCGCCTCGGTCCGACCGATGAGCGCGTCATCTCGCTCTTCCATTTGGGAAGCGACTTGCTGAAGACGGGCCGCTTCCGCACTCAGCGCACCCTCTCGCTCGCTCGCAGCCGATTCTCGGTCGATGAGCGCAGCCTCCCGCGCTTCGATCTGTCGGGCGAGGTCGTCGATTCGCGTACCGGCTGTGTTCAGCTCCTCAACGTGCAGCGCGTGCGCGTCACACTGCTCGTCCACCTCACTGCGCAGCTCTGCGACCTTGTGCTCGGTAGCGCGAAGCGCGGATTCGCGCACTTCAAGACCGCTCAGGCGCGCGTCGAGATCCTCCCCGCGTTCCTGGAGATTCGCGGCGCACGCGTGCAGCTCCCCTTGCCAGCGATCAATACGCTCGCACGCATCGCTCACCCCGCTATCAAACTCCGCGATGCCGGACGTGACAGCCGCAAGTAGCGCCTCAGCCTGCGCGGCGGGAGATGCACCCTCCGCCGGTTTAGGCGACTCAGTGTGTCGATCAGTTTTCGTACCCATACGTGCCCACGGTTATTGGTCCAGCAATGAACCCAGTTCTTCCAAAAAAATAGTACGACCCGACACTATCGGACCCGCTATGTTCACTGTCGAACCAATTCGTATCGTATCTTCCAGGCGCGGGGCGCCCCGCGTCTTGCGATTCCTCTGTGATCTTGGAATCGACACGTGGAGAGGCGCTGATTAAAAGGTTTCTAACGCGTAGCAAGGAGGCACTACAATGCCCAGGGCCAACAGCGCAGGACTGGCCATTCCCACGGCTCCCGTTATCGCACCCCTCAGGCAACGGGCCGACGAGGTCATCGCGGAACTGACAGCCGCATATCAGGTCGTCAGGACTTGGAGCGAGGAATTCGTTTGCCGAGAAGCGGAACTCGTCTCAAAATGCGACCAAATCGAACAGAAGGCCCAAGAACTCGACCTTCGCGCAAAATCTCTTGAGGAGCGTGACCGCAAGATCAGCGTCCAGATAACCGAACTGGAAACAAAGAATCACGCCATCTCTGAGCGAGAGCGAAAACTGACCGAAGATTACCACAGGCTCCAGCAAGCAAAGGACGCACTGGGCGAAGAGCGCGCGTCGCTTGACGAACAACAGGCGGCCGTCGAAGCCCAAAGAGCGGCGTTCTCCGGAAGCAAGGCCGAGCTGGAAGCGACGAGGAATCGACTCGAAGCCAAGCAGCAGGATCTCGCCGAGCGGGAATCGGCGCAACAAGACGCAGAGGCCGACATCAAGAACCAGGCCGCCGAACTTGAGGCCTTACGGGACCGCATTGGCGTGGTCTCAGCGCAGTTGGAAAGGGAACGCCAAGAGGTCGTTACCCAACGCGCCGAATTGGTTGATCGCGTGCCCGCGCTCGCGAGCGATGCGGATGACGGCGAACATGCGTCGGACTTTGTCTTCCAGACACCCGACATCATGCTGACGCCGCCGCAGCGACAACCGACCAATGCGACAGTAGAGCCGCCCCGACCCAAACGCGACCAGTCCACCGCCCAGTCGACCAGCGGTGACCGGTTTCGCAAACTCCGCCGCGATGCGCGCAGGCGAGTCAAGGGCATGGGGTAGTTGTGGGGCCAACGGCCTTTAGACGCGACGATTGAGGGTGAGCTGGACGATTGAGGGTGAGCCAATGGCATTGACGCTGTTTTCGAAGAAAAAACCTAAACACTCCACGCAAGACGTCGCAGTCCGCACGCCGCGACGCATCGAACCACCACCACCAACGCCCGATTCGCTGTTGGCTGACTATCAGCCGGCCGAATCGACGAAGCTCGACGACGACCCCCTCATGCGCATGCTCCAACAGGGAAGGTTTGGGCTGATCGTCCGCAACCGTGAAAAGTACGCCGACCATCCGCAAATCGAAGCCGCGGGCAGGCAAGCATGCGAGGCATTGGAAGGTATACTTGCCCTGGTACCCGAAGGAATGGCCACCCTCGCCCAGACACTCAACGACCAGCCCGATAGTCCGCAAAGCGACGTCGACGTCTCACCGTTTTACCTCGCCACGTACCCCGTCACCAACGCGGAATACCAACTCTTCGTGGACGACGAAGCCTACGAGAACCTAGACCTGTGGCCCGAGGAAATCTGGCCGCATTTGATCGAGTTTCAAGACCTGACGGGGTCCACCGCACCGCGATTCTGGCGAGACGGAAGGCACGACGCACGCCGCGCTCTGCACCCCGTCACTGGTGTGAGCTGGTACGAAGCTGCCGCCTACGCAGCCTGGGTGGGACTGCGCCTACCCACCGAGGCCGAATGGCAGATGGCTGCAAGCTGGCGCATCAAGAGCTCCGCCGATCTCTTCCGCCGCTTCCCCTGGGGGGACGCGATGGACTGCACACGATGCAATCTGTGGAACACAGGAGTCGGCACGACCGTCGCCGTGAACGAGTACGCCGGCGGCGCTGCACCCAACGGAGTCGTCCAGATGATCGGCAACTGTTGGGAATGGTCCAGCACCGAATACGAAACCCTCGCGGACGACCAGACGCCCGTCGTCGGCGAAATGCCCATGATGAGTGTTCGGGGCGGGGCGTTCGATACATACTTCGAATCCCAGGCCACCAGCGTATTCCGAACCGGACAGATCTCACTGGGAAGAACACACAACACCGGCCTGCGCTGTGCGCTCGACGCCAAAGACATGCCGCTCATCGATACGGGGGACACGCAATGACCGCGACGCTCACCGCAAACGAATGCATGATCTGTCGAACCGGAAACGCCGAGGAAGCGTTCTTCTGCACAACCTGCATGGCACCAATGTCACTCACCCACGAATCGGTGGTCCAAGGGCGCGAGCCCTGCATCGTCAGCGTGATCGGTGACAGCAACGTGGGCAAGACAGTCTACCTCGGTTACCTCCTCGACATGCTCAGTCGCCGCGCCGGAGACTACGAATCCGTCCCCAAGGGACCGTTTTCGATCAATCTCCAACAAACCGTGATGACACACTTGGCCACGCGGATGTTCCCCGACAAGACGCCCAATGAGGTCGACCAGTGGCACTGGGCCTATTCCCAAGTATCCCATCAACGCGACCCCGACAGGTGGTACGACCTCGTCATGCCCGACATGGCCGGAGAAGCCATCGCAACCGAACTCGACGTGCCCGAAAGCTACGTCGTGATCCGCGGGCTCCTGGAGCGATCCGCCGGCGTGATGCTACTCATCGACGCCGCCCAAGCGGCCATGGGCAACGTTCAAGCCGACTTCTTCGCGTTCAAGCTGATGAGCTACATCGATCAACTCGCAGGACTACGGAGCGGCGACAAGGTGTCCACCCCCATCGCCGTGGTCCTTTGCAAGAGCGACTGTTGTCCGCAGGCGTTCGATCACCCCATCACCTTTGTCCAGACCAACCTAAACCGACTCTGGAACCTCAGCGAAAACCGATTTGAAAATGTAGCCTTCTTCGCCGCCAGCGTCATCGGGTCCATTGGGTATGGCTCCGACGCCGACGACAACGTGATCACCGTGCCGCTGCACTCCGCACCGCGCGGCATACTCGAACCCTTCGAGTGGCTGCTCACCGCGATATGACAACCGTCGAACAGGCCATTTTCACGTCCGCCGCATCGGTCGCCGGACAAGGCTACCGCGTCGTGGCTTCATCACCCGGAGTCTCCGCCGAAGAAAAGGCCAACATCACCACCGCGTCGCCTTCGCACAACTCCATGTGTGACCCTTCGAGCGAGACGGATGCACTGACCTTCTACACACTACGCTCACAAAGGGTATGCGTAGCACGTTCCTGCCACGCAGGATGTGAACAGACCGGCCGAGGAGGACAGCGGGTGCTGACACAGGCCTTCGTGCTGTCGCCCGACGACTTCGCGGAGTTCCAAAGCAATCCGTTCGCACTCTTGCGGGCTCTCGACACAGGTGGCGCATTTATCACCGACCCGGCACGGAAGGGCACACTCGCCCCCGTCACCGTCGCACCCCAAGGCGAAAGCGACCCACCAAGATGGTCCGCCGCATGTGATCTCATCGCCGACACTCCGATGGCCCACTTGCTCGCTTTAGCCATGTCCGACGAGCGGTCGATCATCGCCTGCATCGCACAGCCGTCGTTGGTCCTTGAGGCCCTCCTGCTCGCCATACCGTCCAACCTCCGCAGCGCGTGCAGTTTCTCGATCGGCCTCAAATTCGCCCTCGCAAGGCGTCACCGATTCACCGTGACCGGACCGTTGGGCAACGACACCCATCGCATCGTCCGCGGGCAAAAGGTGGCGCTCGTCGAGAACATCGCCGCAGACAATTTGCCGCCCGGCGAACTCAGCCCCTGGCAAGAAATGGTCGCAGACTGCCGGCACATGCGACGCCTCGATGACCTCCGCAAGCTGACCCGAATGTCATTCGATGACACTGCCGGCGATGCCCTTGATCGCATCGCCCACAGTCAGGTCGCCCTCAACCACATCGCCGACGCATCGACAGACGACCTATTCGATTCCGCAATGGCCGACGAGACGGACGCCTCGAACAACATCCAAAACCTGCTCGATGCCAGTTACACCGCCGCCGCCCGCCGCGAGCTCCTGAACCGATTCAATCGGGCGAAAGAAGATGATATCCGCACAGCCTGGATGAACCTCCTCGCGATAGCCGACCAAGACCCTGCATTTCTCCAATTGTGCGTCACTCTTCACGACCGCCTCGTCGATCTCGAACCGCCCCCTCCAACCTGCGATCAGCCCACAGAAGACCCCGTCCCATCCCACGCGTCACCCCCGTAGTATTCAGTCACTCCAGCAGTACAGCGTAAGGTCGCATACTGCGCCGTTTCCGAGCCCCAAGCGCCAGCGCCGGGTCCCTCTTCCTACGACCGCAGAACGCCAGACCGCTCCTCTGAGCAGAACTTCGCGCTGTACTGCTAGCTCCTACGGCACGCACAGAACCTGCATGTCTGCCACTGCTCTTGAGCTTGCTGTTACCCACATCTCTACGACCTCATCTGTGTCTTCGGGGCACCCCGCTAGGCCCGCCGTTTACGGCGGGTTTGCCCGAGTGCCACCCGTTCCCCCAATCGCTTCATCCGCCGCCTTCGGCGGCGGATGAAGCGATTGGGGGAGGGATGAGCGTCAATGTGTTACCCGGCCGGGTGGCCCAGGTCCTCCGGACCTGGGGAATCGATTGCTAGAAGTTGCAAGGGCCGCTACTCGGGAGGCGAAGCAGGGACGCAGCCGGTCATGCCATAAGGACGTGCCAAACACACACCACCACCCGAATTGACCCCATCACCTCCGACGGAAGGCCGGCCGAACAGGAGGGAGTAGAAACACGTCACGCACACAACTAACTGCCTCCCCTTTTCGATTCCTGGCACTGAGCTTCGGCGTGACCACGTGCGATTCCTCCGGCACAACGGCAAACGCCGATGCACAGATTCATCGTTGACGCGCCGCTCCGGATTCACCATCTCGGCTGTAGTGTCGGGATCACTAATCCCGTTGCAGTGACGCGAAACTGCCAGATCTTCGTACGGTATTCGCTAGCGCTTGGAGAACCTTCCAAGTAAGACCTCTGAGCTCCCGGCTCACCTTTGCCGAAACTCACGAGCACCTCATCACAAATTCGGAGCGTACGAGTCCAATAGAGTTTATTGCCACCTTGGTAACCATATTCCTCCGGATCAGCTTCCAGCGGCAGATGATCGTGAGCTTGATTCACAGCCCAACGCTCGTTTCCAACTGGGATGTTCTCGAACTGGAAGCTCTCGAGGACTCGTCTCGCCATTTTCCAATTCTCTTCGGTGACGGGTTCAACACAACAGACGCTGATTCTCCAAAATCTGCCCCACTTATTGAAGCCAATAGATCTCAAGACAGACCTGCCCCCCTCTCCAACGTGTTTCTCAGCTCTGTCCAGCATGCTAACGAGTTCGAAGTCAGGCAAATCCTCGATTATATGCCCTGACACTGGGCCCGGTCCATCCTGTATCGCAAAATCCATGTAGATAGAACCGGCTGGCAAACGGTCGGTAGTGGGAGGTGGTTTTCCGCCCGGTCCGCTCCCCCTAGCGCGGTCCTTGCCGTTCCAGAAGTCATCTCGACCTGCACTGTTAATGGCAACGAAGACATCCGTGTAGTGAGCCACAACTTTCAACCCGCTTGCAACCTTCCAGGTATCGGGATACTGAAAACGAAAGTGCCGTTCTTCGTCCGTGTAGGTCAGCCACCCAACGGGCTCATTTTGTCCGAGTCCGAATTGCGGACATAAACAGACTCCCGCAAGGAATGCGGCAAGGTTCAAGCGATTGTATAGTCCACTTCCCATCTACCAGCTCCCTGTGATTTGAATGCTCTAGCCTCGAACTGATAGCGCTCCTTCGTGAGACATCATTCTGAGCCGAAAGCCCAACCGGAATCCTGCAACAAGAGGCCGTCTATTGAATGGCAGCTTCGTCGTTGTTTGTTGCACCACGAGCAGCACCTACCACTTATACTCGAAAACGCCCCGGAAGTTCCACAAATCGGGGTTGAAAAGGGGACGCAGGCGTTGAAACGGGGACGGGCGGCCGGGTGGCCCAGGTCCTCCGGACCTGGGGAAGCGATTGCTACGAATTGCGCGGCCCCCCTATTTGTTCTCAACAACGGACATTCTGGTAGGTAACACTGCGTCGTGAAGCGGATGGGCCGTTAGGACCGCGGCCCATCCGCAGGGTCGGCGGACGCACGCCCATGACCACCCCCCCCAGCCGCGCGACGGCCTCG
>JAJDDU010000375.1 GCA_029260155.1 Phycisphaerae bacterium
CGAGGCCGTCGCGCGGCTGGGGGGGGTGGTCATGGGCGTGCGTCCGCCGACCCTGCGGATGGGCCGCGGTCCTAACGGCCCATCCGCTTCACGACGCAGTGTTACCTACCAGAATGTCCGTTGTTGAGAACAAATAGGGGGATGGCTGCGTTCGCGAGATTGAGTTTTTGGAGGAATCGGAGCTTTCTCTGTTGAATCAGCGGCGTGGTAGTCAGCCTTACGGGCTGAGCGGCGGGCACGCAGGCGCGGCGGGTGTGAACGCCGTTATTCGTGCAGCTGATGAAACAATAGAGTGGTTGCCGTCGATTGCGCGTCTTGCCGTGCGTGCGGGGGACCGGTTGATCGTCGAGACCCCGGGCGGCGGAGGATGGGGAGGGGCAAGGGGAGAGCCGAAAAGAGAAAGTCGAAAAGAGAAAGCGTGATTCACCGTGGGGGACGCGAATAGGCGATCGATTCTGAGTCCCCCACCTCTGAAGAGATAGGCCACCCAGCCTTTTCGACTTTCGACTTTCTGCTTTGGACTTTAGACTCTGGCCATGAAACAACGAATCGTGCTGGTAATCGCGGTGGTGTCGACGCTGGTGGCGGTGTTGTGGACGACGCGTTCAGCGGCACCGTCGTCCGACGGCGAGTTTCTCCGTTTGATGAACGTGGGCAAAGGGCACATCGAAAATCGCGAGGCGGACGCGGCGATTGAAGCGCTCACCGAGGCAGTCGAGCGTAACGGGCAATCGGCGGCGGCGCTGCGCAATCTGGCGCGGGCGCATCTCGTACTCAAGCGAACGGAACACTGTCAGTCCGCGCTGGATCTGCTCGCGCGGGCGTTGGTCATCGATCCCGACTCGGCCGCGACTCAGTATTTGTCCGGCCTCGCGCTTGTTGGCTTGGAGCGTTATGAAGAATCGGTGCCGTTCTTCGAGGGCGCGGTGCGTCTCGATCCGGATACGGCTGCCCTGCGTTATCAGTTGGCGAGTGTGCTGCAAACGACGGGCGACCTCGATCGTGCCCAGGAACAACTCCTGGAGACGACACGCATCGAACCGCTGCACACCAACGCGATCTACAAGTTGGCGTCACACGCCCGGCGCGGCGGTGATCGGGACGAGGTCATGCGTCTGACGCGCGAGTTTCAGCGTCTCAAGAAGCTGTTCGGCTTGCAGCCGGAGGATTTCTTCCAACGGTGCGAGCATCTGAACCCGGAATCCGGCGATTCCGGATCGACCGTTCCGGCCGACAGCACGGACGGAGTCCCCGTGCGATGGCGGGATGGTTCGGGAGCGGCCTTTGGGGTTGACGCATCGCGCTCAGCCAGCGCGGCGGCGGTGCTGGAAGTGGATGCAACCGGCGTGGTGTCCGTTCTTGTGGCTGGCCCTGACGGTGAGATTGGCGTGATGTCGATGGGCTCGAATGGTAGCTTCGATCGGCGTGTTGTGCTTGCGCCTGCCGCGGGCAGGCCACGGTTCACCTGTTGTGCGGTGGGGGACTTTTATGTGCGAATCCCCGACACGGGACCGGACAAATTCACGCCGAGAGTCACGGCGCGCAACGACGTGTTTCTTCTTGGAAGCGACGGGGCGATGCTGCTGGAGCGGGCGGACGAATCGTCGTTTGTCGACAGAACGCCCGGTTCGGGGCTGGCGGAGATGACGGGCCGAGTCGCGCGTGCGATCGACTACGATCACAACGGCGTGTTGGACCTGTTCATTGCGCGCGAAGGCGGCGTCGAACTCTGGCAGAACAACAGCTACGTGGTCCGGATTGAAACGGCGAGTCGACCGGGCGGCGATGTCGACGAGGGCATTCGATTCGTCAACGTCACCGACGAGGCTGGGTTGACGGGAGCGGGTCCCGTATACGACGTTTCTCCGATCGAGATCGATGCCAACGTGGCCACGGATGTCATCGTCGCGCGGGGTGAGAAACCGACACGCGTGTTCATGAACCATCGCGCGGGGCGGTTCGCGCCGATGGCGGAACCTCCGGGACCGTGGCCGCCCGCGTTTCGGGTTGTGGTAAACGATCTTCATAATGACGGCAGCCCGGATGCGGTGTTGGTCGGCGAGGACCACGCCGTGGTCATGCGTTCCGGAAAGGTCCGGGGGCATCGCTTTGAGTTCGGTGATCTGTCGGCGGCGGGCGGAGTGCTCATCGACTATGACAACGACGGGTGGCTTGATTTCTGTGCGTTTGGGGGACTTCGTGATGCGCCGGACCGCGGTGGGTTACGGTTTTGGCGCAACCTGGGTGGTGGCGGTTGGTCAGACGATAGCGGGCAGACCGGGGCCGGCGACGTGGCGACGCCCGCGATCGTCGACGCTTTGCCTGCCGACTACGATAAGGACGGCGACACCGACATTCTGCTCGTCACGGCCGACGATGAACTGAGACTGCTCGTGAATGACGGCGGCAACGCGAATCGGCAGTTGAAGCTGCGTTTGGTCAGCATCCTGACAAACCCGACCGGATTCGGGAACGCCATCGAAGTGCGTGCGGGGGACATGTGGTTGACGCGTTTCGTGAGTGAGCTTCCCATTGAAATCGGGGTGGGTCAGACCACGCAGTTCGACACGGTGATGGCCCTTTGGACCAACGGGGTGGTCGACAACGAGTTCCTGATCTCGCCGACGACGAAGCCTCTGGAGTTCACCGAGAAAATGGTCGAACTGGGGTCGTGCCCGTTTCTGTTTGCACTGGCGGGCGACGGTTTTCGGTTCGTGACCGACATACTGGGAAACTCGCCGCTTGGACTCTCGATACGCCGCGACGAAGTGCTGCCGGCGGACCCGGATGAGATCGTGTATGTCGGTGAAGCGGAGCAACTTGCGATTCAGGACGGCGCATATGTGCTGGAGGTGGCGGAGTGCTATCGCGAGGTGCTGTATCTCGATTCAGCCAAGCTGATCGCGGTGGATCATGTTTCGGGAGTCGAAGTGCATCCGACCGACAAGCTGATGCCGCCGCCGTTTCCGGAGTCGGAGCTTTGGGCGGTTGGCAACGCGCTTGTGCCGATCCGGGTCGAATCCGACGATGGGATCGATCGAACGTCTGATCTGCAAGCGATCGATGATGTGTACGCTCCGCCGGGTCCGACGCTGCCGCCGCCGTTCCGTGGACTGTGCCAACCCTTGACACTCACGATGGACTTCGGAGTGATCGACGTCGATCAGCCTCTCGTGTTGGCCTTGACCGGTTGGCTGCGGTATGGCAGCGCGAGCGTCAATATTGCCATTTCGCAGAATCCGGCTCTGACGATTATTCCGCCGACGTTGGAAGTCGAAACGAGCGACGGTGCGTGGCAGCCGGTGGACGTTATCGTCGGGATGCCTGCGGGCAAGACGAAGACGATTGTCTGCGACCTGACCGGCAAGCTGCCGCGTGGTGCGGGCCGGTTGCGATTGACGTCCACGTTCGAGATTCGCTGGGACCGGATCGCCCTTGGCGAGCGTCGCCCCCTGCCCGAGAACACGGTACACGAGCTGCTTCCGGTGGGTGCCGAAATCTACTGGCGCGGTTTTCCCGAGATGCAGCCTCGCGGGTCGGAGTATCCGATTACGCCGGACTACCACGCGCTTTACGAGCGGCCGATGTGGCGTACGACACCGCAGGGCTGGTGCACGCGGTATGGTGACGTTCTTGAACTCCTGACCGATACGGACGATCGCATCGTCATCGTCAACGGCGGCGACGCGGTTACGATGCGATTCCCGGCTGACTCCCTACCGGTGATTCCTGACGGCATGATGCGGTCGTTCTTCTTTCACTCTGTCGGGTGGGAGAA
>JAJDDU010000376.1 GCA_029260155.1 Phycisphaerae bacterium
CGAGGCCGTCGAATTCTCCGAGAGGGACGTGCCCACACCGCCCGTGACCACCGGCGCAGTGCCCGCCGTCGGGCGCGATGACATCGACGAATACAACATTATTGGGGAAATCTCACGAACACATTTTAGCATTGTTTATGAAGCCACGCAGAAAGGTACTGGGCAGCGTGTCGCGCTGAAGGTTCTGCTCGCATCCGCGGCGGCCGACGATCGTGGACGACTGCGCTTCGAGCGAGAGGTTGAACTCCTCGCCCTGCTGCGGCATCCCAACATCGTTCCCATCTACAACTCCGGGCTTTACGGCGGGCAGTACTACTTCGTCATGCCCTACATCGAAGGCAAGGCGCCCGACATTTTCGCCGACGAGGCTGCCCTGTCCCAACGCGAACGCGTCGATTTGCTCCACACCATCTGCGTCGCGGTCAACTTCGCCCACCAACGCGGCGTCATGCACCGCGATCTCAAGCCCACGAATATCCTCGTCGACGAGGATGGCGATGTGCATATCCTCGATTTCGGCTTGGCCAAGATCACGTCAGAGCAACGTCAGAAGTCCGAGGCAACCCTCACGCTCGATAGTGGCCAGATCATCGGAACGCCGGCCTACATGTCGCCCGAACAAGCCGACGGGCGTACGAATGACATTGATATCCGAAGCGACGTTTACTCCCTCGGTGTCATCATGTACCGCATCTTCGTTGGCCAGATGCCATACACCGTTGATGCTGGGCTGACGCAGATTCTGAAGCACATCCAAATCTCTGAGCCCACGAGACCCACCGCCATGGACCGCACGTTCAACCGCGAACTCGAAGCCATCACCCTCAAGGCCCTGGAGAAAGAGCCCGATCGCCGCTATCAGAGTGCCGCTGCCCTGGCAGAAGACCTTAACCGCTTCCTCACGCACCAGCCCGTGTTGGCCCGATCACCTAGCGCATTCTACCATTTCCGAAAGCTAGTCGCGCGGCACACCGTCCCCTTCGCGCTGCTCGCACTTGTTTTCGCATTACTGACCAGCTTCGCGATCACCACAATTATCCAATCGGACCGAACGGCCGCAGCGCGCGACAAAGAAAAGGCCGTAAAGGAGTTCTTCCTAGACAACATGATCCGTTCGGTCAGTCCGGACTGGGGCCGCGGTCAGGACGTAACCGTACGACAGATGTTTGACGACATCGCGGAACAAGTCGAGACCGGTTTCGTAAGCCAGCCTCTCCTCAAGGCCGAACTCCAGGATGCAATAGGTCTCATATCGAAGGAACTGCGAAACCTCAACACTGCGGAAGCCAAGCTCAGAAGAGCGTTGAGGACCCGTCAGAGAATTCTCGGCGACCATCATGAAGACGTAGCGACCACACGCCACAACCTCGCCGCAGTTCTGTATTTTGACGGTCAGTACGATGAGGCTGAGCAACTGTACCTGAAGGCTCTCGAAACCCGGCGCGCGGTCTTCGGAGCACGAAGTCTGCAAGTAGCGGAGACGCTGAACCACTTGGCTGCCGTGTCTATCACGCGCCGGAACCTTGATGAAGCGAAGCGTCGATACCGCAAGACTCTTGAGATTCGGACGGCAATCCTGGGCGATGACCACCCCGAAGTGGCAAGAACCCACAACAATTTAGGACGCGTTCTGCGAAAGGAGGGGCGCTACGAAGATGCCGAGCGGGTCATCCGGCGAGCGCTCGCGATTTTCGAGAGCCTCCATTCCGGCGCACACCCCGACACTGCGATGACGATGCACAACTTGGCAAAATGTCTGGCACAAGAAGAAGAGAGAGATGAGGCCAAGAAGTTGTTCGAAGAGTCGATCAGGATGAAACGAGAGTTATTCGACCCCTCGGATTCTAGGATTGCCCGATCTCTCCACTGGCTGGCGGACCTGTCCTACGACAACGGAAAGGGGGATCTTGGTGAGGCGGAAGCACATTGCCGTCGATCTCTCGCTATCACACGGCGGCGCCCGCCGGGCAGCGCAACGAGCAGCGCAACAAGAAGATCCCTCGTCTTACTTGGGTCAATCCTGATGGAAAGGGGTGCTATCTTGATAGAAAAGGGTTCGCCCGACGACGCCCTACCGCTTCTTTTGGAATGCTATGGAATTCACTGCACATTGCCGAATACCAAACCGGCGCAGCTCGAAGATGTTCGGATCGAACTCGTCAAGTGTATGGATCCCGACGGCGACTACTCGGCCATCGTAGAAGGGCTCAACTCTGAAAGCGGCAGCCACGCCGACACAGACCGAGAAACGGGCGATCAAGCGCGCCAATCACTCTACCAACTCGTCGGATACTACACCGCAATCGGACATCGCGATAAGGCGAATGGGCTTATCGACATATTGAAGACCCGTCGCCAACGCGCCACCGAGTCCGTCCCTTAACGCACCGACGCCCAACGATTCCGAATTCGTGGGACCGACGCATCCTCACGCCCGAACGACGCGAATGCGGTACCCAAAAACAACCGTGGCCGCGACGGCTAGAAACAAGCCCATCACGACCAACCCCCACTCTGAAGTTGTCGGGACCGGCGGCGGAATCAGCTCCACGCCCGTAAAGAGAATCACGTAATCGCCCACGTCCGCCGGAGGGCCGGTCCACTCCTGTATCGGCTGCATCCCGCCTGGCCCATCCGGTCCTGAAACCTCAGCAGGATCCGCTTGGTTGAAGATTGGTCCCTGCGAACTCAGCGGGTCATTGTCGAAACCAGTCACCGCGATGTAATACAGGCCTGGCGTGCTGACGATCACTGGCGTGCCGTCGTTCGCAATCCGGCCAATCCTCGATCCGGTCCCGCCGGCAGAGTTGTCATCGTTGCCCAAGAGCCCCAACTCCGAAATGTCAAACAGCCATACCTGAGTGTTGAACGGGAACTTGGGCCCGCTGACGACCTCGGCCGAAAAGTTCTCCGGGGCGGCAATCAGGATCTGGTACATGTCCTCGAAGTCGGGAACACCGATCGGACCAGGGCCGCCGCCCTTCAACTCGCCTTTGACAGAATTCAGCACGCCCACGCCCTCAAGCTTGGCGGCCGTTGCCGGGATCGAGCCCGCGTCCCCCCCGGGGAGATCATCCTCAAGAATGTCAGGCCCCGCGATAGCCATCGGCGCGCACGCGGACACAACGACGACACACAGCAACACGCGGCAGCTCTGCCGCAAACGTTTTACCCTCAACATGACTTTTCCGTCTCCGCCGACCACCATCATACCCGCACCCCGCCCGGCTGAGTTTTGCTTGTGCTGCACGCACGCTCAGCGCGACATTCCACGCTGAGACTACCGAATCGCCCGGTCGAATTCAACTCTTAACTCGCTGGGTCGCCGCCGAGATGTCGACGTATCCGCCCCCAATCCTCCCAAACCGCACCACCGTACCACTCCGAGCCCCTGATCCTGATCGTCAATGTCCTCCGCGACTGCTGCCACACGCCCGGTTCCACGGCATCTTCGCCAACAGCATTCCCATCCCACACGTATCCGTCACCCCCGCGAAAACCAAGCCCGCACCAACGAAGCCCGGCAACACGAGCCAATATGGGCTCACAAACGCGGCCAGCAATGAACCGACAAACACCATCGCCCCAGCCGAAATCCGAACTTGCCGCTCCAACGACATCGTGCTCTTGCCGCGGACAACGGGTAGCCCCGCTCGTGCCCATGCGTCTGTCCCGCCGGCGACGTTGATCACGTTTTCATAACCGGCCGCTCCGAACAAATCGCACGCCGTGCGTCCCCGCTGGCCGGTTCCGCAAATGACGTACAGCGGCCCATCCGCAGCGTTCCGCCCCGCCATCAGGTCCGCCGCGTTCAGCCGATCCAACGGGACCGATATGGCTACGTCGGCATGCCGGCTTCGGTATTCCGCCGGTGTTCTTACATCAATCAGGTCGACCCGCTCGCCGCCCGTACACAACGCATGAAGCCGCTCCGGCTCAACCGAACGCACGCTTTCGTTGCCCATAATCACACACGCCTCTCCATAAATCCATATATATAAAGATCGCAATCTAACGATACATTGGCATCAAAAAAAAACGCCGGACCACTCACGCCGTACCACCAAACCGTTGCTTTACGCAACGCATGATCCCGCGCAACCCATCCTCCGCCACGCGATAGTAGGTGCAACGCCCGCGTCGCTCGCTCATCAGCAATCCACGGTCCTTCATGCGCCCGAGGTGCTCAGAGGCTACGTGCGATGCGATTCCGCAGGCCTCGGCGAGCGCCCCGACGGTGTACTCATCCTTCAACAGCATCTGCACCATTCGCAAGCGGTGCGGATGGGCCAGTGTTCGCAGGCACAGCGCCGCGTCGCTCAATGCGTCGAGTGGAATCAGTTCTGTCGCTTGCTTCACAGGTGTCATTACCTATCAATATATCACAACATTGCGACATGTCAATGTTTTTCCGTTTTTTCGCTTCGGGCGAGTTAGGGAGCGTTAGGCGGGAGCATTCACGGGGCGGACCACCCGTAAATCGTCCCCCCTACTTGGACGACGATCCCGCCGTCACGAAGCACGATTTCTCGCACGTCATCAAACGTCCCCAAGACGGTACGCTCCACGTCCGCCGGCGGACCGCCCGTGTTGAAGTCAGTGAAGTGCGCGGTGTACACGCCGCTTTGGCCCTGCGATGGGCCGTCGATGGCGACTACGTGCGATCGGCCCACCAATCGGTGCCGAAGTTCCACCGGTTCGGCAGGCCTCTGCTCCCACATTGCTCGGCCGTCCGAAGTGTCAAGACCAGTCACTCCCCGATCAGACAAGACCAGCAACTGCCCGCCTGCGAGCACGCACGCAACGCCCGTCGTCCCGGTCCAGAACAGCGGCTGGGACGACCACACGGTCGATCCGTCGACCAGGCTGATTCGCAAGATACGCGGCGTGCTGTCCGATAAGAACACCGCGTCCAAATCGAATGTTACCGTTGCATCGAGGATACTGTCGTCGAAAGATCGGCTCCAGAGCTGTCGCCCGGTTTGCGCGTCAAACGCTTGCATCGAGCGTGAGTAGACCAACACCACAGTGTCATCCATTGTCACATGGATGCGCAGCAGTTCGCTGTCCTCGGCTGCGTCGACAGTTCGCAGCAACCGGCCCGTCTCCGCGCTCATCACACAGCACGCGGTCGACTCCTGGTTCCGCCCCCTGTAAGCCAACCACTCTTCGAACAAGACCGGCTGACTCGTCGGGCGATGTTCCAGTCGCCTTTCCCAAAGCACGCGCCCGGTTTGCACCTCGATGCACCCCGCTCGCCCGTCCTCCGTCATGGTTACGACGCGGGTACCATCGCAAGCGCTGCCGTAGATCGTTGCGATCGATTCGGGATCGGCATCGGCGTCGTCGTGTTCCGCCGGTTTGCTCCCCGCCGACCAGACAACCGACCCCGTCTGCGCGTCCAGTCCCAAGAGTTGATACGCCGTGGCCAGCACGACGCGACTGTCCGTCATTTGCAGCAGCTCCGGCTGCATCGAACACGCTGTGGGATCATTCCACAACGACCGCCCCGTCCGGGCATCCAACGCGTGTACCCTTCCGCTGCCGTAGACATACGCCCGGCTCCAATCCGACTGCGGCTTCGTTCCGAACACCGGCTCCAACAACGCGACCGCGCCGTCAAACGAATGCTCGAACCGCTGAGAAAGCGGCGTTTTTACTGTGGGACGCCGGATCTCTGTCAACGCCCGTCCCGACGCAAACCGCTCCCGGTACTGACTCAGCGACACCATCGTCCGAACGCCACCTTCACCTTGGACTTCCACCCGTGACCGAGGAAACCTCTCACAGGCTCTCGTCAACCACGCCCATGCGTACTCGGGGTGTCCCGCATCCGCGTAACAGTCGCCGATTGAACGCATCAACTCCGCGCCACGAGACCGATTCCCGGTTCGATGCAACGCCGCCCCCAATACACGCGCTGCCGCCACCGGCTCGCCGCGTTTTCGGAGCAACGAACCCTTGAGCACCATTGCGTCGACCACTGCGGTTGCGGCTGGTCGGGTTAACAGCAACCGGTCCAACAACGACACATCGCCCGAAGCGCGCGCAGCCTCAAGCCAGGTCGCTGCCTCGGCATCGAACGACGCGTAAACGCCTTGCCCATGCGCCTCGATCATCGCCGAAATACCGCTCCGCGCCGTCGCACCAGCCGTCTCGCCGCCCATCCGAACTTCGCGCAAGGATCCGTCGTTCAGAATCTGTTGATACAGTTTCACCGCGCGCTTGGCTTCGCCGTGCTCGGTGAGGAACTCGGCGAAACGAACGCGGTAGGTTACATGCGCGCTGCGATCCGGCGCACACTGCCCTGCATACTGGTACAACTGCGCAGCCCGTGCCAACCCGCCGTCTTCGTTGACGGGCCAATCCCGCGCGAACCACAGGCTGTCATCAAACACGCGCCGACGAACCAACTCATCGACCATCCCCGCGAATCCACCCGCGCGCTCGATTGCCTGCGCCAGAAGTGTCTCCGCCTCTTCGATATCGCCCGTCCGAAACGCGATCTCAGCCAGCTCCAATGCGGGGTTTGCGTCGTTCGGATGCTCCGCCATCCGCTCGCGTAATCGCGCCCAGATTTCCGCCTTGCGACCGTAGGCTGAGACATGATCGCTGCCGGCCACGATCAACATGTTCGGCAACGCCAGCAGATTCCCCGCTGTGGCTCCCCCCTCCCACTCTCGAACCGTAAGTGCCCCGTCCGAGAGATCTACACCGCACAACCCCGCATCCGTCGGGACGATGGCCCGCCCGTCCGCCAGCAACCCCCGACCAGAATACAGCGACCCTTCCGGCAGAGAGGTACGCCACACAACATCGCCTGATGTCGTGTTCACCGCGTAGAGCCTTCCCGCTGTGTCTTCCTGCCCCGCAACGATCAGCCTGTCCCCGGCCGCACCCAACAAGGTCACCGCCCCGCCGATCCGGTCCGCGTCAATC
>JAJDDU010000377.1 GCA_029260155.1 Phycisphaerae bacterium
CCCCGCCCCCACTACCGCGCAGCGGTTTAGTCCAACGGACCCTACCCGGCTCATCCGTCACCACACTTGAGCGTCCGCCCAGATTGTATGGCGTGAGTCGATACCTCTTAGCCCAAATGCAACCGTCCGCAGCGTAAGCTCTGCAGCCCCAGTTATGTCCACGTCTACGAGGAACGAATCGTCTAGCGCGTTCATGTCCTGAGAGAATACCTCGACCCCGTCAATCTCAACGAGGAACGTGGCGTTCACCTCCTCCGCGCGATCGTCAGGGCATTCACTGCCTGGATCAAGGATGAAATCGCTAATGCCGATCACCGCCGAGAATCTGTCATAAGACCCTTCAACGCCATACGCTACGCGAGAATTCGCGTGTACGAATAACCCCTTCGAGTATACGTGTCCGGCGAGGCGTAGAGGAACTGAGCCGGGATTCCCACAATGGCCTACATCAGCCAGGAACTCGCCATAACCGACGCTCGCAGAGATTGGCGCCAGATCGGAGAGAAAGACGAAGAAACCGCACTCGTCTTCGCCCTCGTCGCAAACCTCGCCCTCTGCGCACGGATCGCCGCTGGACACGCAGTCGCCGGTGACCGGATCGCAACTCTCGGTGCCGGTGCAGAACAGGGCGTCGTTGCAATCGACCGGGGTGGACACGCAGGCGTGGGTCGTATCGCACGTGTCGTCGGTGCATGCATCAGCGTCGTCGCAGTCTTCATCCGTCAGGCAATCGACGCAATCACCTGTATCGGGATTGCAGACGTCGCCGTCGTCGCACTCGACCGGTTCGTGGTCGCAGTCCCCGTCG
Source organism: Phycisphaerae bacterium (assembly GCA_029260155.1). GTDB lineage: Bacteria > Planctomycetota > Phycisphaerae > UBA1845 > UBA1845 > OFTM285. The sequence goes on from JAJDDU010000377.1 coordinate 809, forward strand.
TCGCACTCATCCTCCGTGCAGAGGTCACCGTCGTCGCAATCGTCGGGATCGCAAGCTGAGTCGTCGACGCACTCGCCGTCATCGCAGGTTTCATCGTCGTCGCAGTCACTGTCGTCCTCGCAGTCGTCATCCGAATCGTCATCGGAGTCGGGGTCGGAGTCATCATCGGAGTCGGCATCCGAGTCCGAGTCGTCGTCCGAATCCTCATCAGAGTCGGCATCGCCCTCCGCATCGTGTTCAACGTGGGCGTCCTGCGTCTGAGTGGGGTTCTGAGTGGCCACGACCTCTTGGTCGTTTGTCTGCTCGACGGTTGTGTCCTGTGTCAGGTCGATCTGTGGCCCGTCGACGTTCACTTCCACGTTGACCTCGGGGCTGGCGATGGGGAAGCCCGAATCGCCGGTGAACACTGAATCGCATCCCGTGGCGAGCAGCATGGCCGCAATGATTCCGCTCAGTCGTACGTTTCGTATGTGCATCAATCGGCTCCTCATTTGTCCTCTCCAGTAGTTTGTCCAAAGTCGTTTATCGCGCGCCAGCGGAGTAGGGCTCGGCGGACGGCGGGTCGGTCGCTTTCGGTGGCGCCGGGCAGGTGTCGCAAGAGCGCGTCGACGAGGGTGTCGATGGCGCACCGTTCACGCCCGGGCATATCGAGCAACTCCTTGTCACGGGCGATGGGCGTGGCGGACACCCGGCCTTCGGCGTCGAGGGCCAGCTCGCCGTTGCATAGCCCGGACATAATTGGAGGGACGTTGGCGGACAGTTCTTTGAGGGGGGACTCAACTTGTGGGTCGGCCAACGCTTGGGTGACCCACGCGGGCTGATCTGGCGAGTCGCCGGTAATCGGTTCGCCAGCGTCTCCTCTGGTTGCGCCGCCCGAGCGGGCTGCGTCGGCGAGCCGGCTGAAAACCGCGATTTGGTTGTCGAACGACTTGTCGTTGGCAGACGGGTAGATGATGAACACCACTGCAATCGACGCGGCGGCGGCGAGGACGCCGATTTTGAACAGGACCGGTCGCACGCGGCGGGTGGGACGCTCCGAGCGCCGCCGACCCACGGATTGCAATCCGTGGGCTTCTGTGAGTTCTTTGCGGATGAGCGTTAGGCGTTTTTCGCATCGCACGCATGTAGACACGTGTTCGGCGTATTGTCCGAGCGATTCGTTCTCGCATTCGTGGTACCAGAGGACCGACACGGGCGGGCAGTCGCGGGCAACGTCGGTCGCGAGCTCCGCTTGTGACCACTTCTTGAGAAGGCTGTCGAGGTCGGGGATGGGGGAGTTGTCAGTCATTAGTCTTCAGTTTTCAGTTGTCAGTAATCAGCCGTTGTTGGGTTGCCCATGGCTTTAGCCGTGGGGGACACGATCCCGAACGGCGTTCGAGTCCCCCACCTCTGAAGAGATGGGCCACCCATCAGAGGCCGTCAGCCGTTAGCTTTCGACTTTCTTCTTTCTGCTTTCATCCGTACGACTGTTGAGGCCGGCGGGAATTCGTCAGAGAATCAGTTTTTTCTTGAGACACCGGGCAAGTTGGTCCCGGATTTGTTTGAGGCGGACTGTGATGGTTGAAGGGGCCGCATCCAGGCCAAGCAGATCACACGCGGCGCGCTGGGTGAGGCCGTCGACGTGGTGGTAGAGTACTAGGGCGCGGTCTTCGGGTTTCAACGTGTTGAGGCAGTCGCGGACGGCTTGGACGGTTTCGTTGTCGATGGACCCGTCGCTTGCGCCCAGGGCTCGGATGGGGGCGTCGCTGGGTACGGTGCGGCGGCGCGCTTTTAGTGCGTCGTAGCAGAGGTTTTGCGCCGTCTTGCGGAGGAGCGGGATGAATCCGCGTCGCGCGGCTGGCTTTCGCACGATCAGCCGGATGAAGGTGGCCTCGGCCGTCTCGTCGGCCAGTTCGGAGTCGCAGCCCTTCAACCGGCAGAACTCCACCAGCGGCCGCCGCAGGGACCGGTAGAGTCGATCCAACGCCTCGCGTCCGGCCGCGCCGCCTCCAGCGGCGCAATACTTCTCCCAGAGACGGTTCGCGTCGTTCGGCGAAAGACCGTCAACTGCACCATGTTGCGGTTGGTCGCTGTCGGATCCCGCTGGCATACGGCTCGCAATTCCTTCACATGACTGTCCGACCCACGATCCTAACAGGGCGTCGCTGGATTGCGAATCTGTGGTGGCGTCGCTGGTGGTCGTTGGGGGCAGAAGGCGGCCTACTCGCACAAGCGGGGGGCGCTCGGGTTGTCCGAAGGTGTTACGGTTCGCGCGACCTTGCGCCATGCACGCGCGAAGTGTGCGCAGGTTTGCCATCCAATGTGTCGCCCGCGATACCCCTCCGCGAGATGCGTCGCATCCGGCAGCACTACAGCCGCCAGATAACCAGCCCGGTACCGCCACCCACTCGTGCACAGAAGATCCACGAGGGTGTGCATCAGCGGCGACGCAGCGTCCCGCGGCGCCTGCCAAAGTGCCAACCGATCTCGCCAAGGAGCGCGCCTCCCCGCGAGAGCCTCTCGCACGTCATCTGGGATACAACGCCCGAATGCACCCTCGGTCCGCGCGAATCCCAACCGCGCAGCCTCCGACAAGTTCCAAACCCGCAGGCGATCGAGCAACAGTTCCCAATCGATAGAGTCGCGATTCCGCGCAACAAACCGGTGAATATCCGCCAGCCAAAGCAGTCGCTCCGCCCCGTGAAACGCGGCGTGGCAGACAAGGTGCAGTGTCATGTTCGTGACACTCGGTACACGGACAGCCGCGTCCTTCAGAGCAATCGTCCGCGTCCCGTCCCACAAGGCATCGGGTGGCAAGATCCTGCTGTACCGCAGCGGCCGAAACGGCCGGACGTGTACATCGAGACGCACCGGTCGCGGCCCGCGCTCGATGTACTCACGCTCGTAGTGAAACCGAGGATAGAAGTCGTCGCGCAGCAAGTCTTGCCCGCGCTCGTATCCCATTTGCAACAACAGCCGATCAAACGCATCGGCTGCGTCGGGCTTGATCAGCAGATCGATGTCGCACATCGGCCGCAGCCCAAGATCGACGTAGAGGTCACCGAGCAGAGCAGCCCCCTTGAGCACGAGCATGTCAATGCCCGCACCCTCGGACGCAGCCGCAAGACGCTCCAAGTGTTGAAGCAAGATGCGGTTCGCCGCAGCGACGTGCGCAGCCTCCGCCACCAACTTCGACAGAAAGTCAGCCGGCACCGAATGGCCCCCGCGAGACAATTCCTCATTCAGCAATCCGGAGTGACCAGTGTCACGCGCTGACACCAGCAAACGCTCCCACGCGTGCAGATCGGCCACATCGGGAACGAGCGTGTCAGCGTCGCCGCGAAGGATCGACAGCATGTTTCGCTCGGTATCGTTCACGATCTTGTCACCCGCCGCGAACGGTGTGCAGCACCAGGTCGCGCGTCTCTTCCAGCGGCCCCGACGCCAGTTCGTAACACTGCGCGCCGCGCACGATGTCGGTCAGCAGATCAATCCCCGAAGCGCGGAACTTGAGAAACGTAAACGACTCCCGCACCAAGCGCAACACACCGTCGGCGCGGGAGATCGGCGTGATCGACGGCTTCCGATCCGCGGCGTACTGGCAGAACATGATGTGTCGCACCGGGCAGCCCTCGCTCACTTCGCCGCCGACTTCGTCCGGGCGGATCAACACCACGCGACCCTTCTTGCCCTTGCAGAATACCGGTCGGCCGGACATGCCCGCGCCCAAGCGATCCAGCACCTCGAACGACCCCTCCTTAACACACAGCGCCTTGGGATACGGCTGCAAACGCAGCGTCTCGGGATCGATCATGGCGAACTCGTCGGACAGATACCGCGCGCCGCGCGCGATAAGTCCCGCGGTCAGCGTCGTCTTGCCGCTGCCGGGCGCCGCCGGCAGGATAACGCCTGCCCCGTCGATCTCGACCACGCCCGCGTGAACCAGGTAGAACCGCGGGTGAAACAGCATGATCTGCCAGTTGATGGCCCACTCGATGTGCGGCACGATCTCGTCGACATTCCACACCGTGAATCTCTTGACACCGTCCGCCCAAACCTCGTAGCGCCTGCGCAGGGACTTGCCGTCACGCGTGCGGAGAATCTCCACGCTAATCGCGTCCCGCGCAGCCGTCGCGAGCGTGCATGCACTGTACAGCCGACGGAACGCGCGCATCGAGGGGACGTGTACGCAACGCACGCTCACCGAAACGCAGCCGATCCTGAAGTGAAACGGGCCATCGTCCGCCACGGTTTCGGAGATTGCAATGCGTTCGCCGGCATCGTGCGCAGCTGCTGCGATGCCCGGCAGCGAACCAGTCAACACGCTCATGCGTTCGCTCCGTCCGTGGAGATAAGTCCAACCGAGTGCAGTTGGCTAAGCGTCTCACGTACGTCGGCGCGAGCTTCCGATTTGCTCACGTCGTATTCCGAGACAAGCGACGCGACGATGTTCCGCACGCTCGTCGAACCGTCGCACAGTTGCCAGATCAGCAGGGCGGTTTCGTTCAATCGACACGTCGTATCGGTAGCGATGTCGTAGAAGATAGCCTCGCCATCCAGCTCGCGGCTGATCCAGTCTTCGCAACGCGCGGGACGGGCGTCGCAGTCTTCCGATTCGATCACGGAGTTGCCGGTGTCAATCGGTATCACGAGGTCGGACTCGCTCCGCTCGCAGCCAGTGCCTGCGTCGGTTTGAACACCTGAACCAGCGGCGCGGCGTAGATCAGCAGCGTTCCGCTACGGCGCAGCATAGTCCGCCGCGTCGGCGGGTTCGCAACGTCGGATTCCAGCCGCTCCTGAGCTGTTGTGTCGCCGGTCTTTTTCGTGTCGCCGTCCAAACGGTGCTCCCGTATGCGCGCATGGGTTCGGCGCGACGGATGTCCGTCCGATTCCAAACCCCAATACGTCTTTATCGGTCACGCCGCGATATGAGTTCACAGTGAGCGCGCACGCCTTCGCGAGTTTATGAGCAGAGTGACACGACCCTGGCGCTGAGCTCTACGTGCTCGTCAAGTCAGTTTCAAGGTCAAGCGCCTGTGGGTCGCCAACGCCGTTCCGCCCGTTTGATCGCCCGCGCCAGGCCTCCAGGGCCGCTAGCGGCAATCCGTGTTGACGCATGAACTGGTCGAGACTGCGGATCGGAATTCGGCGGTGTTTGCCCCCGGGAATTCTGTATCCGTCCAGCAATCCGGTATCCAACCACTTGGAGACGGTTTGCGGCGCGACATTGCAAAGCCGGGCAGCTTGGCCCGTCGTGAGCACATCGCCCAGTCCCGCGGTCGCAGGCGATCCGCCTGACTCGCGTCTCCCACTCCCTGTTACATCCGCAGCCATATCGCCCAACCCCCGTTCAAGATAGTGTCACCACGCGTCACCGCAGCGGACGGCCCATTCGCCCCATCATTTCAGAGGCGGTGGCCGTTCCATTGGGGGCAACGCCGTACGCAAGCATAGCGTGCCACGGCGTACGGACAAACCCCTATTCGGTGGTGATTCCCGGATTTCGGTCACAGATCAAGGGGTATATGCACTAGTTCAGGCGGAGTTTTTTACCGAGACTGACGGGTTCGGTAAGAATTCACGGGGCGTTGCGTTTCAGGGCAGTGTTTTGGTGTGTGCTACGCCATTCGCGGCAATGTTCGGATGGCGAGGGTCAGGGAGTAGGTCGTGCATGCAAATGACACAAGCCTGCAGTGCCACTGTAATACGATTTGTCTAGTCAGCGCTGGGGGAGTTTGGTATGGTCCGCGAAAGATCTCGCTTGCAAGATGCCGACAAGGGGCACTGCGGGCCGCTTTGCGCGCCGGTCGAGTTATTCTCGTATGAGGATTCGGATCGATGCGGCGGGAACCCAAATCGCCAGGACACACAGGAGACCGTTCATGTTTCGCGCATTACGCACCGTTCCATTTCAGCACGTGATGATCGTCTCGATTGTCGCGGTCGTGCTCACCGTTTTCGGTTGCCCGGTGACGGATCCCGGCACGAATAGCAACACCAACGAAAACGTCAACACAAACGACAATACCAGCGTGAACGCCAACGACAACGCTGCTAGCGACAATGATAACCCTAGCGACACGCCTACGGATCCGGTGGGCTCTGGTGAGCCGGCTGACGATCTGTGGACCACGCCGCCGGGAAGCACAACCAGTTATTCGTTTGCAGAGACGCCGATTCCAGCCGGTTTCTTCGGTGAAGGTTCTGAAGCGTTCACGGGTACAGTGGATCTCATGGGGACTCCATTGGATTCCGACAACCTCGGCCCGGCTGACACGATTGTGCGGCGGTTGGAGGACTCTTGCCCGACGGAAGTCGGCGATTCGGTCACGGTCGAGGTGGAAATCGTCGCGCTCAGCCTTGTCAGTGTCGAGCCCATCACCGTCACGTTTAACGACGGCCAATCGCCGATCCAGCGGGACGTTGAGGTTTGCTTGTCGTCCTCGCCGCAGGAGACGGGGACTATGACCATCACCTTGGACGAAGAGGACTGCGGCACGTTCGACTCGAACATACCCGTGACGCCCAAGTTCACCTTCAGAGTTCGTGAGACCGGCGCGGGGCAGTTCGTGGATTGCGGAGAGCGCGGCCAGTTGTGCACGCGCCTCGACCTCATCGGTGAGGACAACGGCTGGGTGCGTATCGGGGGCGAGGAGGATTACGATCCAGCTGACAACGGCATCATCCGCGTTCGCGAGGGCATCCAGATCGACGCCGACTGCGATGGTACGGTTGAAACGACGACTGTGAACCCGTCGAGTTGTTTCCAGGGCGGCATGTCGTGCAGCGGCGGGGGGTTCGAGTGTTCGTTCAATGAAGAGGCGGAGGGCGCCATCGAGCG
>JAJDDU010000378.1 GCA_029260155.1 Phycisphaerae bacterium
CCCCCTCCGCCTCGCTGACCGTCAAGCGGATTACCAACTCACCCGGCGCCGATGGAATCACCTCGATCGACTCCTCGTCGGTGCTGCTCAGCTCAGCCTCCGGACCATCGCTCTGGACCCAGCTGTAGGTGAACTCACCCGGCAAGTTCGTTTCCGCCGTCAGCGTAAACTCTTCCGCCGCGACGGCTGAAAGCGGCACGTCATCGTCGTCGCCGGCTTCCTCAACCGTGACCCGCAGCGGCGTCTCAGCCACATCGATCATCACAAAGTCAACCGCCGTCTGCCCGGCTGAATCCGTCACGCGGATCCGGTACAAGTACTGCCCTATCTCAAACGGCGCCGTGTCGATCTCCGCCCGGTCATTGTCCGCCAGCAGCGGGATGACACCGTCCAACAACTCAAGCGGGTCGTCTGGCACCAACTCGACATTCCATCGAAGGACGTACGGCGGCGAGCCCCCGCTTGCGATCGCCTCAAGTGTCAGAGTCTGCTCCTCCGTCGCGAACTGATCATCGCCCGCATCCACCGTCAAAGGCTCAGCCACCGGTGTCGGGTTGAACGGATTCGGCATAGCCGGCAAAAAGTCAAACGGATTCCCGTCGCATGCCGCCAAGAGCCCCAAACCCCCGAACATCCCAACGAGCACGATCAAGTACTTACTCATCTTCCGGTTCCCACTGGTTTTCATACGCCTGATTCCATCCAAATGCTCCGCATCCGACTCCCCGCCCGCGTTCAGCGTTTAGCGGTGTCGCGTGCGACACCATCTCACGACACCTCGCGCGCGACACCATCCCGCAGAATCTCGCGATCGGCACGACATATCCATCGACCACCCCAACATCCTACGTTGAACCGTCATCATACCCGACACCATGTGACCGAACAAAACCGGCCCCAACGGTCCCCACCACCCCACCACACGCCAGAACCCCATGGATTCCAATCCGTTGGACCACCACGGCGCCCCGCGGCCGCGACCCCGCCGAATCGTACGCCGCCACCCACAATCCCGATGCGCACTGGTCGCCAAGTCGCAAAACGCCCCACCGCCCCCAAAACCGGCGTGGCTGCCAAATTCTCGCGCCCCACAGATCAGACCCGTAGTTATTACCATGCGGGGATACTGCGCGCGAAAACGCCGCCAAAACCAATGCCCCCCGCGCCGGAGCACAAACCGCAATGCGCAGAACCAACTCAAGTGAAATCAAGAAAAACGTCGCTCACGCACCAAAAACGCGATCTCTCCGCCGAAACGAAAACGCCAGATTACCAAACGAACCCATCTTGCAGTCAAACTTTATGCTCCCCGGTCCACCATCACGCAGTCCGCAACTTGGATCGTATGCTCCACATCAGCACAGCCGCAACGCACGCGAGGGCAGAGGTCGCCCCCCACAACGCACCTCCGCCGAGTGCCATCAACACCAGCCCTCCCACGGGCGCGCCGATCATGTTCGCACCGGAGAAACTCATCGAGAACACCCCCATATACCGCGCACGCAGGTGCGAAGGAGCCATGTCCGAGACGATCGCAGAGAACAGCGGCGCCTGCATGATCTCGCCCGTCGTCCAGACAACGACGGTGAACGCGAATTGCGGCACCGTCCGCGCAAGGCCAATAAGCCCAAAGCCAGTCGCCACGATCAACGCCGCCACGATCATGACCCGCGCACGATCGAAACGCCTCAGCCACGACGTCACCGGAAGTTGCAACAGCACAATCAAAACGCCGTTTATCGCGATGATGCGGCCGTAGGTCTTTGGCTCGACACCAAACTCCCGCAGATAAAGCGGGAACGTGGACATCGATTGCATGAACGTAAGGCTGAGCAGAAACGTCGCCGCGCAGAAGATCAGAAAGACGCGATCCCGAAGAATGAAACCAGCCGCTTGCGTCCAGTTCATCTTCTGCACTTCCTCAACGTCGTCGATCCGCCGCTCTGCGGGCGCAACGCCACCACGGCCAGGCAGCGTTTCCTTGATGGCCAGCAGTATGATGACACCGTAAGCCGACGCGGTAAGCGCGTCGGCCCAAAAGAGGTAGCGGAAATCTATCTGAGCGAGCGATCCGCCAATGAAAGCACCGCACGCAAAGCCCAGGTTGATCGCAACGTACATGAGCCCAAACGCGTGCGTTCGGCGCGCCGGCTCGACGAGGTCAGCCATCATCGCGGACGCGGCTGGGCGGTACATGTCAGCCACCGCCGCAAATACGCCTACCCCCACCAGAATCGTCGCCCGCGTCTGCAAATACGAGAAGACCAACAGAATCACAGCCCCGCCAAAGAGGCTAATGAGCATGGTCGTTCGACGCCCGATGTGGTCGGCCAAGTGCCCACCCACAAGCGCGGCGATCACCGAACCCACGCCGAATACACCCATCGCCTGCGTTGCGAACACGGCGCCGAATCCAAGCTCGTCCTTCAAATACAGTGTCAGAAAGAAAATGAGCAACGTGCCCGCACGATTAACGAACGTACCCACACACAGCACGTGGACCGACCGTGGCAATTCGAGGTATTGCTTCAGCATCGAAACACAGCCTCAGCCTGCACATTCAAAATGCAGCTACGAAAAATTGGAAAAGACGCCGCCAGTATGAATGAACACCACGGGAGCATCGCGTCCAAGGCGCCCGTCGCGCACGCCGTCCAACAGCGCGCAAAACGCCTTGGCGGTGTAGACGGGGTCGAAAACAATGCCTTCCGTTCGAGCAAGCAAGCCGATCGCGTCGGTGGCCGCCGCATACGGGACGGCGTACCCGTCGCCCACGTAACCATCGATAAAGCGCATCGACGAATCCGTGAAAGTAATTGGCAATGTGAACCGTTCCACTGTCCGTCGGCACAGGTCGCCGATCTCGCGCACATGAAATGCAACATCGTCGCTCACCGGAACGCCCCAAAGCCGCAGGCCCGACAGCTCGTGCAAGAGCGCGCCCAGCAAGGCGCCCGCATACGTTCCGCCCGAGGACACCGGCATGATCACATCGCACGCATCAATGCCAAGTTCGCGCAGTTGACCCGCCAACTCCGCCATGGCACGGATGTATCCCCAGCAGCCCATCGGTTCAGACGCGCCCATCGGAATCCACCGCGGCTTGCGGCCGGCGCTCTTCAATTCGGCGAGCACGTCTTCGACAATTCCCTCGCGGCCACTGTCGAACACCTCGCGGTTGTAACAGCGCACTTGCGCCCCGAAGAGAACATCAAGCAGATGATTGCCCCGCGGTTCGTCGGGCGGTTGCGGCCGAATCAGCAGCACGGCTTGCAACCCCAGTTTGGCACACACCGCAGCCGTCGCCCGACAGTGGTTCGACTGACAAGTGCCTTCGGTCACCAGCGTGTCGCACCCGTCCGCCACCGCTTCCGCCACCACGAACTCAAGCTTGCGGACCTTGTTGCCCGACAGCTCCAAGCCCGTCATGTCGTCACGTTTCAACCAAACACGCCCACCCCCCAGTTCGCGCTCAAGTCGCTCCAGACGAACCAAAGGCGTCGGCAACGTCGCAAGTCTAAGTCGTTTGGGCTCTTGTACTTTCATAGTGAATCTCACGGCTCGCCATCGACTCGATTCCAAACTCGCGTATTATATGGAATTCACGTAGCAACGGAGATGAAGTATGTCGCAGTTTCCACCAACTCAAACGCAATTCGAACCACCGCCTGCCCAGAAACCGCCATCCGAGGGAAAAGCCGTCGCGTCGCTCGTGCTCGGGATCACCGGAATGCTCGGCTGGTGTCTTCCGATCGTCGGCCTACCCATCAACATTGTTGGACTTGTCCTCGGAATCAACAGCTTGAATTCGGCACGACGCGGAATGGCCATCGCGGGGATCGTATTGTGCGTCATCGGGCTGATACTGACACTGATAAACGCAGCCGTCGGCATGTATCTCGGTGCAACCGGCCAACACCCGCTGTTTCAATAAGGATAGGCCACAGGAGTCCGTCAATACGTCCGCTGAGCTTCGGCGCGTCACGCGACCTTGGCGCATACTTTGGTGGCTGCGTCCGTGAGATCATCTGCCGGAATGAGCTCGGCGATGGCGGCCTCCTTGAGCAACACGCGGGCCCGTTCGACATTCGTGCCCTCAAGCCGGACGACGACCGGGATCGTGAAGCCAATCGACTTGGCGGCGGCGATAAGCGCTTCCGCGATCGTGTCGCACTTGGCGATGCCGCCAAAAATGTTGACCAAGACCCCCTTGACTTTGTCGTCGGACAGGATGATCCGAAACGCCTCGATGGCCCCTTCCTTGGTGACCGACCCGCCAACATCCAGGAAGTTGGCCGGCGCGCCGCCGTGGAGCTTGATAATGTCCATCGTCGCCATCGCAAGACCGGCACCGTTGACCAAGCAGCCGATGTTGCCGTCGAGCGAAATGTACGACAGGTCGTGCTCCTTGGCCCGCACCTCGTTGGGGTCTTCCTCTGTCGGGTCATACATCTCTTGCAACAACTTGTGCCGGAAGACTGCGTTGTCGTCAAAGTTCATCTTGGCATCGATGGCGAGAATCTCGCCCTCGGGCGTGCGTACCAGCGGGTTGATCTCCGCCAGGGAACAGTCGTATTCCAGCGACACCTTGACCAGACCACGCAACACCGCACCAGCGGCGCGGGCCTGGTTCTTGTCCGTCAGACCCAACGCCCGAACGAGGTTGGCCGCTTGAAACCCCTGCAAGCCGAGGTGCGGATGCAGCCACTCCTTGACGATCGCTTCCGGCTTGTTGGCGGCTACCTCTTCAATCTCAACGCCCCCCTCGCGAGAGACCATGACGACGGGACACCGCTTCGCCCGATCCACGACGACCGCTACGTAGTACTCGGTCTCGATGTTCACAGCGCCGGCCACGAGCAGCTTCTTGACCGCGATCCCCTCGGGACCGGTCTGCTTCGACACCATACGATTGCCGAACATGAAGTCAGCCGCGGTTTTGACCTCCTCAGCGGTCTCGCACAGCTTGACAAAGCCCGCCTTGCCCCGCCCCCCGGCGAAGACCTGGGCTTTGACCACAACTTGTCCGCCGATCTTCTGAAACGCATCCACGGCAGCGGCCGCGTTCTCAACAACCTCAGACGGGGGAACGGGAACGCCGGCATCGGCCAACAGCTGACGGGCTTGGTACTCGTGGACTTTCATGGTGCTTTGTCTTTCTTCAATACTGGGTCGCTGTGGTTTCCCCGCGAAGGCGGCGAGGATGCAGGTGAATGCTATCGCGCTCGCAGCCGCCCACAAGGGGGGACGGCGTTATTCTCGCCGCGCGAGCGGCAGAAAACCCCACAATCGCCACGACCGAAACGCGCTGGAGGGCTACGAAAAGCCGGTCGCATTCGATCGAATGATTCTGTACACTGGATGCGTTCGGGATAAGTGCAGATGGTGGGCCGCCAGAAATGCCAAGGAGGAAAAGAGCCATGAACAGGGTATCGATCGCAAGCAGCCTAGTGGTAGCAGTTGGTCTACTCGCCGGGCAGGCGGCGGTGGCGGATGTCGTGACCATCGGCGCGAGCAAGGACAATTCACTGTTCGAAGACGCGGCCGGCGCGCTCAGCAACGGCGCGGGTCCACACATGTACGCGGGCAAGACCGGCCCGATTGCGGGCTCCCTCCTCCGGCGGGCCTTGTTGGCGTTCGATGTCGCGGGAAACGTACCGCCGGGAGCGACGATCACCAGCGCCACCCTGAGCCTCAACCAATCGGCGTCGGCTCCGGCGTCGGGGAATCAGACAATCAACCTCCACCGCGTGTTGTCGGATTGGGGAGAAAGCACCTCCGATGCGGGACGCCCAGGCGGGGCGGGTGCTACGTCGGCGCCCGGTGATGCCAGTTGGATCCATGCTTTCTTCAACACGACTCCGTGGGGTACAACCGGCGGCGATTTCGTCGGCATCTCCAGCGCTGCCGCCGTGGCCGGCGTTGCGTCGGGGCCGCGCGTTTGGGGATCGACACCGGACATGGTCGCTGATGTGCAGGGTTGGTTGGACAATCCGGGGAGCGCGTTCGGATGGATGCTGATCGGCGACGAGATCACCGACCGAACGGCCCGTCGCTTCGACTCCCGCGAAAACCCTACACCCTCACTTCGTCCCATGCTGACGATCGAGTTCGATCCGCCGAAACCGATTCCGACGATGTCGGAATGGGGGATGATCGTGTTCGGGCTGCTGCTTTGCACCGGGGGCTCAATCGTCTTCGGTCGCAGGCGTCGCGTTGCGTCTAGCAGCTGACCCAGTGGCAGTCAGGCCGCAACGTGCTAGAATGGCGCCGCGGGCCGCGGTGAGCGCGCCCGGAGAACCGTGGAACTCGGGGAACCCAAACCGATGCGAGGGAATGGCCTAGTGCCCGACGTGTTGTCGCTGGCGGTGTGCGATCAGATCATCACCGACCGCATGACCGGCAAGCAATCGTTGATCGGGCTGTTCACCACGGTACACGCCGCCAAGTTTCCGGTGACGCACCCGCAGCTCTGCGTACACCTGTCCATGACCGACGGGCGCGGGAAGACGCGCATAACGATCTGCATCATCGACGCGGACGACGCCCGTGATCCTGTCGTTCGGGGCCAGGGCATCGTGGACTTTAAGAACCCGCGGGCCATCGCCAACCTGTCGCTCCAGTTCCACGGACTCGTGTTCACCCACCCCGGCGAGTACCGAGTTCAGATACTGTGCGAGGGTGAACTCCTGCGCGAAGCCCGATTGCACCTCGTCCAAGCCAAGCGCCGGCCACAGCCCAACGACCCCAAGTTGAACTGAATGCTCGCGAGACGAGCTTCAGATTCGACGCACGCGAACGTCTGGGTCGCGACCCAATTGGCGCCGCCGCGCCCGACGTGTCGGGCGGAGCATCGTGCGATCAGCGTGGATTCCGGGAACACACATCCACTACGGGTTCGGTGTGACGAGGCGCTGAAACGCGCCGAAGTCGTGAAAGTCGATGTCGCCATCGATGTCAAAGTCGAACATGTCCAAGCACACGGGAGGCATCTGCACGCCACACTCCACGTTGCTCATGCAATTCTGCATGGACTGGAAGTCGAGCGTATTGACGAATGCGTCTCCGGTGAAGTCCCCCTCAGCACGAACTCGCCACAATAGCCAGATATCGATTTCGGGGAAGTCACCTGACGCGAGCGCGATCGAACCACTGTCGTTGATACTAAACCCACCGTTGTTCAGGTCCGGGGAATCCGTTAGTTGATATGTAACTCCATCCCGAACCAGGAACGGAGACCAGTGAGTCTCCGTCCAAAAATCGTAGAGCGTATCTCCCACATTATTGAGAACCGGACCGCTGCCGTCATCCTCGGTGTTGGGCAGCACGGTGATCTCTCCGTTCTGCCAGAGCTTGATACCCTCGTTGTCGTTCCACCCCCTGGTGGGTGTGTCATTGATGGCGCATCCTTGGGCCTGCGTCGTCCCGTCGGTGAGTTCAAGCACTTCGCCGCCGATCAAGCACATGATCGTTGATCGCCACGAGGGTCTGGCGTTGAAGTCGTATCGCACCCATGCGATGTCGTCGTTTGAATTCACCGTGATGCACTGATTGGAAAGACCGTTGTGCGTAATCTGTGTGATCACGCCATCCCGATACTCGAACAACTCGGCAGAGTCTTCGCCGGTCTGTCTGGCCCACACGATGAGCTCGCTGTTTCCCACCGTGGGCTGAAAGTCGTGCACCGCATTGTCCGTGATTTGCTCAATCACGCCGCCCTTGTAGCGAACGACTTCCCAATCGTCGTCCACCGCTTGGCGATACCAGACAATCGTTCCCGCATCATTGATCTTTGGGAATCGGTCCACCAAGTTGTCAGAAGTGAGCTGCCGCAGCTTGCCGTTCTCGTACAGAAAGATCTCCTCGTTGGTTCCGTCGGGATTGGGCTGGATGCGCTTGCTGAACACGATCTGTCCCGCATTATTCATGGCCACGCCCCGATCCTGATCCGGATCGTCGGTGATCTTGACCAATTCCCATCCGGGTGGCGGGCCTTGGACGATGTCCGGACCCTGTGCGTACGACGCCCGCGCAATGAGTAGAATGCACCATGTGAAATGCGTGATTGGGCGAATGCACGTGAGCATGCCTTCCACCTCCCTCGTCAAGGCTAATCCGAAGACGCGGCAGCAGGCCCTGTGGAGCCGCCGCACGGCCCGCCGAGACCGTAAGTCACGACGTCATCATATACCCCAACCGGGCGACAGGACGCGGAAAACTGAAAACTGCAACTTGAAAACTGAAAGGCCCGTTTCGCTTCGCCTCCGGCCTCATAAAGTATACACGCTGGATCGTTTCCGGTCAATCGGAAAACGCGGAATTGCCGGAATAAGGGCTACAGTCGAATCCTATGTGCGACTGAATTGCGAACGGTCTGCCTATGTCCGCAACTTGCGTAAGCGGTCTATTGAGAAACGCTTGCGTGTTTTGCCGCGGGAACGCCGCGTGCGACGGACCATTTGTTGATGACCTCGACGATGCGCTCTGCGGCTTTCCCATCCCAGAGGGCGGGGCGTTTGGTGGATTCTGTGGCGCTCAGAGCTGTGTGGAATGCGTCGATGATTTTTTGCGGATCACTGCCGACGAGTTGATTGGTGCCTTCGTCAATGGTGACCGGACGCTCAGTGTTCTCGCGGAGTGTCAGGCAGGGGACACTAAGAATAGTGGTTTCTTCTTGAATACCGCCGGAATCAGTTAGCACGCAGGCAGCCCGACTCATGAGGTGCATGAAGTCGAGGTATCCCAGTGGATCTACTATGCGGAGATTCGACATTTCCGCGACGCGCGCGCCCAGGGGACTCTTGCCGAGATTGGCGCGCGTACGCGGGTGCATCGGGAATACGACCGGCATTTGACTTTGAATCTGCTCCAATGCGGTCAGGATTCGCGCGAACGTCTCTTCGTCGTCGACGTTTGACGGCCTGTGCAGTGTTACGACGGCGTAGTGCTTGGCTTCGAGGCGCAGAGTCTCCAGGACTGTCGACTCGGCGGCTTTGTCGCGGAATCCGAGAAGTGTGTCGATCATCACATTGCCGACGAAGTGTATCTTGTCGTCTGCAACGCCCTCGCATCGGAGGTTTTCCACGCCGCTGGGCTCTGTCACGAAAAGTAATTCAGCCAGACAATCGGTGACCAGACGGTTTACCTCTTCGGGCATTGTGCGATCGAACGAACGCAGCCCGGCTTCGACGTGTATGACGGGAATGTTGAGCTTGGTGGCGACGAGGGTACAGGCCACCGTCGAGTTGACATCGCCGACGACCAACACGGCGTCCGGTTTGTGTTGGAGGACCACGGGCTCGAAGCGGGTCATGATCTCGGCAGTCTGCACCGCGTGCGACCCGCTGCCGACCTCAAGATTGATGTCGGGCACGGGAATATCGAGCTCATCGAAGAACCACTTGTTCATCTTCTCGTCGTAGTGTTGGCCGGTGTGGACCAGGATGGGCTGGATGCGCCCGTCGGCGCGGTAGGCGCGCATCAGGGGCGCGATTTTCATGAAGTTTGGCCTGGCGCCGCAAACGTTGATGATCTTCACACCGTTCTCCTTGTTGGTCAGCATCACACTCTATGGTTTTCGGTCAGTTTGCAGCGCCTGCGTTGATGCACACATCGCGGTGGCGAAATCAATGTTATCGGTAGTAGGGCTGAATGGACAGTGTTCGCCCGCGCACGTCCGGGTAACGGTCGACGCTGGTGGGGCGTTCAGACCCCCTCGATATCGTGTCGATGATCAGAATCGTAAGTTCAGTGATAGGAACGCGCAGCCGCGAAATCACGGCGGAGTGCGGTGGGAAACGGTGAGCTATGGGTGAACGGTTGAACATCATCTCGCAATCGGCGGTCCGGTGGGCTGCTTTCCTGACGGTTATGGGCTTGGCCGGTTGCGAGCTGCCGCCGCTGGAGGCTGAAGATCCGCCGGTGGAGGAGATGTCCTCGGAGGATGACGCCGAGGGCGATGGGCTTGTTGGCGTTGCTTCGGTGTTTGTGTTTGACGAAGACGACGACCCGGAGATCGCGCGTCTGCCGTTTGTGGAGACTGAACTGCTGGCCCGCATCCTGCCTGGCGCGGAGCGGGATGAACTTGAGGCTGCCTACGGTGCGCTCGGGGTGACCGTGTCGGAGGAACTGCCCGAGATTCAGACGACCGCGTTGCTGGTCGATCGCGATCGCCTCCTCGCTGTGGCGGAGTCGCTGGCGGGTAACCCGCTGTTCGAGTCGGTTCACAAGAGCTACGTCTACGACCCCGAGCAATTGCCGGACGATTCGAGCTTCGGTAGGCAGGACCACTTCGCACCGATCGGCGTGGACGAGGCCTGGGAGGTCACGACGGGCTCGGAGGACATGATTATCGCGATCCTGGACACGGGCGTTGAACCGGATCATCCGGATCTTGAGGAACGCTTGCTCGATGGGTGGAATTCCCACGACAAAAACGGGGACAGCGCCGACGTTCTGGGTCATGGAACGGCTGTTGCGGGTTCGGCGGCTGCGGTGTCGGACAATAACGCAGGGGTGGCGGGCGTTACGTGGGACAATCCGATCCTGCCGGTGCGCGTGTCCGACGACGACGGGCGTGCAGCGAGCAAGGACATCGCGGCTGGCATCATCTGGGCGGTCGACAAGGGTGCGCGGGTGATCAACGTGAGTTTCGCGCCACTTGGCTCTGATCGCACGGTGCTGGCGGCCGCTCGGTTCGCGCGGAACTCCGGTGCGCTGGTCTTCATCAGCACGGGCAACGCGGGCAGATCGTTCCGTTCGCGTGAGACGAGTGACGCCGTCTTCGTCGGTGCACTCGAAGAGTCTGACACGCTGGCGTCTTTTTCAAACACCGGACCCTTCGTGACACTGGTTGCTCCGGGAGCGGGCATCTACACGACCAAGCCGGGCGGGTCGTACGGTCGCGTAAGCGGCACATCGTTCTCCAGCCCGATTGTGGCGGGCGTGGCAGCTCTGGTGTGGTCGGTGAATCCCGATTTTCGTCCCGCGACGATTGAGAACTTGCTGATGGACACGGCCGCCGACCTCGGCGCCGACGGGCGCGATAAGGAGTTCGGATTCGGCAGGATTGACGCAGCCGCCGCGGTTGCGGAGGCCTTGGAAACGCTGGAGGAGGAAGATACCAAGTCGCCGAGCGTGGACATCATCAAGCCCGCCGACAGGTCGAGGGTTTCCGGCATCGTGAATGTGTCGGTTGGCGCGTTCGACTCCGGGGAGTTGGCTGACGTGGTGCTCTTCGTCGACGGTGAGCCGTTTGCCACCGACACGGCAGAGCCGTTCAAGTTCGCGATCAGTACGCGAAAGCTGACCAATGGCACACACACGCTGACGGCGACGGCGACGGATCTCTCGGGCAACGCGTCGAGCTCCGATCGGGTACGCGTTACCGTAAGCGGCGGGCGGTCCGGGGGGAGTTCCGGAGGCGATTCGGGCGGCAGCCAATCGACATCCAACGCGTCGGGGACAGCCGGCGTGGACACGATTCCACCCGGCGTGGAGATCGAATTCCCAGCGGACGGGTCGCGGGTCTTAAGCAGCGTGGGTGTTCAGGCGATCGTGTCCGATGATGTCGAACTGGGTTCGGTTGAGTGGTTGGTCGACGGCGTCCGGGTGGAAACCGTGGGGCTGAGTGGCACTAGTCGGACGATCAATTTCCTTTGGAACGCGCGCGAGGCCTCGATCGGGCGTCACACGATAACGATCCGCGTTTTGGACGGAGCAGGCAACGAGTCGGCTTTGGCCGTGAGTTTGCTAAAGGAATAACACCAAATGTGCCACAGCGGGCCGCCCAGTGGGGCGAGAACCACAACTGACGGTACGATCAGGGTATTCCCACTGTTTCAGGGGATTTCGGATGGAAGCATCTCGCGTTACGCACGCGGCGTTTCCGCACCGGTGTGGAGGTCGAAAACACGGCAGGATTTGCGCTCAGAGCTTGACAAATGAGGCAAACCCCCTATCCTTACAATAGAGGTGGCAGGCGTCAAGGGAATGTGGGTCTTTCGGAATAGTACAATTGGGTGGGACGCTTCCACGCGTTCGCGCTCATGCGTCGCTCGCCGTCGAGACGGAGTGCCGATCTGTGGCGACCGCGGCATATCGCAAGCGATTCCGCCCGTTGAACAATCGTCGGATGCTACGGCCTGGCGGCCATCGAGAGTAGGGCTGGTCGCAACCCCTGTGGTCGGGTTAAGCGGGGAGTCGAGAACTTCAGTGCGACGGTCCAGCCAGTAGCATTTGGCGTGACACCAGGGGTGCCGAGGAGGACACGGTCTTTTGCAGTCAATCGCATGGTATCGGCACCGGCTGCGCAGCATGTCGCTCGCGGAGATGGTGTGGCGGGCTCAAGGCAAGCTAAGGGGTGTGACCGATCGGCTTGCCCATTCGTCGCGTCTGCGGATTCTGCCGCTTGCGCAGATCGCCGACGGGAACGGTCGCGACGGACTACTGAAACCCAGAGTACTCGGCCTCCACCTTCGTAGCGTGGACGAGACATCAAATGTCCCCGACGATTGGAAGCGGCGTGCCGTTGCGGGTGCGGACAAAGTGGCTGAGCACTGCCTGAGCTTCTTTGATTTGCAGGACAAGCACCTCGGGCGTGAGATCCAATGGAATCACGAGCACCAAGCCGACCGTCCCACGCCGTTGGGCTTTGCTGACAACATCGACTACCGCGATCACGCGATCACCGGAGATTGCAAACTGGTTTGGGAGCCCAACCGTCATCACCAGCTGGTGACGCTGGGGCGGGCGTATCGCCTGACCGGCGACGAGCGTTATGCGCGGTCTGCGGGCGACCAGATGCAAGGGTGGATCGAACAGTGCCCGTACGGCGTTGGCATGAACTGGCGAAGCCCGCTGGAGTTGGGCGTCCGGCTGATCAATTGGGTGTGGACACTGGAGTTGATTCGCCCGGCGTCTGCGATGACTGAGGAGAACGCGGATCGGGTGTTGGCTGTGGCGTTCCGGCATATGTGGGACATCTCGCGGAAATACTCGCGGTTCTCGTCGGCCAACAACCACGTGATCGGCGAAGCGGCGGGGGTGTTCGTGGGCAGCAGCTACTTCGCCGGTCTCAAGGATGCGTCCCGCTGGCGTGCCCGTAGTCGTGAGATTCTGTTGGCGGAGATCATCAAGCAGACGCATCCCGACGGAGGCACGCGTGAGCAGGCCATGGCCTACCATCTGTTCGTGATTCAGTTTTTCCTGATCGCCGGACTGGTGGCGCGGAACGATGGCGATGAACTCGGCGGTGCGTATTGGGAGCGCCTGGAACGAATGTTCGAGTTTGTGGCTGGGATGGCGGAATCCGGCGCTCCGCTGCCGATGTTCGGCGACGCGGACGATGGCTACGTTCTCGATCTGGGATGCTCGTTGACCAATCCCTCGGTGTTAATGTGTGTCGGAGCCATAGTATTCGATCGCGCCGATTTCAAGGCGCTCGCGGGCGAATTCTCCGAACCTGCCTATTGGCTGTTTGGCGATGAAGGACGGAAGCGGTTTGACAGTATTGCGGTGAAAGACACGAGCCCGCCGCTGCGCAGTCGCGCGTTTCCTGAGACTGGCTACTACCTGCTGCAGAAAGGCCGGCGCGACGCCGGCGACAGCGTCAGCGTGGTTTTCGATTGCGGGGAGTTGGGATTTGGTGCGATCGCGGCCCACGGACACGCGGACGCGTTGAGTTTCTCGCTTCGGGCTTCCGGCGTGGACGTGTTGGTGGATCCTGGTACCTACGACTACTTCACCTACCCTAAGTGGCGCTCGTATTTCAAGAGCACGCGGGCGCACAACACCGTCGTCGTTGACGACTGCGACCAATCGGAACCGCGCGGTTCGTTCATGTGGGGCCGGCGTGCGCGAGCGACGTTGGTGGGGTGGGAGCCGTCCGATGCGGGCGGAGCGGTCGCTGGCGAGCACGATGGTTACACGCGACTTGCTGATCCTGTGACCCATCGCCGGTCCATCGAACTCTCCGCGGACGGCTGCACGCTGACTGTTGATGACGAGATTATTAGCGAAGGGCGTCACGATATATGTGTCTGTTTTCATCTTGCGGAACACTGCCGAATCGCGAGGACTGACGGCGAGGGAGGCGCGTCGGTCCCTCTGACGGTCGATTTCGGCATGGGCGTGGTCACGATCGCGCTGGACGAGCGTCTGACAGTGTCGACTGTTTGTGGACAGGAAGGACACGAGGACTCAAACGGCACGAGCGACTTGCCTATCAGTGGGTGGGTGAGCCGGGGATACCATCGCAAGGCGCGAAGCCACACGATTGAGGCGCGCGGTACAATCGAGGGAAAGGTGCGTTTCCGGACGCTGTTCACAATCAACATCGCAGCTGCGGGAACGGCCTGTGGCGACGGTGCGGGTTGCACGGGTAGGTCCATCCAGACGTAGTACGGGAAACGGAAGCGTGGGGCGTGAAGCATGGCTTCGCGCTGAGCTAGGGGTGGGGTCGATGGCACGACGAAAGAGCAACACGAAACAAAGGGACGCGAAGGCGGCGGGGGCCTTCACACAAACGACGGCTGGACCTGCGCGTGCGGAGTCACAGCCCAATCGAACGACGACGATGGGCGTTGTTCTGGCTGGAACACAGTCGTGGGGCGCATGCCCACTGGAACGAATCCTTCCGCGAGCATTGGCCCCGATTGTGAACTACCCGCTGCTGTTCTACGTACTCGACTGGCTTGATCAAGGCGGCATCCAACAGGTGAACATCTGTGGAAGCAACAATACGCGCACGCTCCGGCAGAGCCTGAGCAACGGCCACTCCAGTCATGTTCCGGCGGAAATGCGCATTGACTACTACCACGACATCTCTCCGCGGGGTCCTGCGGGTTGCGTGCGTGATGCGGGCAGCGCTGCGGAGTTTGACCAGTGCGTGGTGGTGGACGGAACGGTTTTGCCCCAGATCAATCTCGCAGATGTCCTTGCCGCGCACTATCGCTCCGGCGCCGCCCTCACAGTCGTCGTGTCGGCGCAGAACGCATCTGCGGCCGGCTGCGCGAACGGCCCGACGGACGAGCATCTGACACCGACGGGGGTTTACGTCTTCAGTCGCCGCGTGCTCAAGCATGTACCACCGGCAGGCTACCAGGACATCAAGGAGGCGTTGATTCCACGGTTGTACCAGTGCGGTGAATCGGTGCTGACTTATCGAACGGACGCACCGGCGCCGCGGGTGACGGGAGTTGATTCATACCTCGCGGTCAACGAGTGGGCCGTGGCGCACTCACTCGAAAGAAGCGACCGTCTCGCGGGTTATCGGACCCTGGGAGAGGCGATGGTTCACCCGACAGCGTCGGTGGAATCAACGGCCCGTCTGGTCGGGCCCATCGTAGTGGGGGCCAACAGCAGTATTGCACAGGGTGTCACCATTGTTGGGCCGACCACCATCGGGGCGAATTGTAGGATAGCAAAGCGGGCGGTCGTGTGTCGCACAGCGATCTGGGACGGCGCTGCCGTCGGTGCCGGAGCAATGGTGGATCGCTGCATCGTGACGTACGGGGCGGACGTTCGTGACGACGTCCCACACCGTTACGTGGTGTTATCGCCCGCCGAATGGCGATTTGGCGGGCTTGGGCGGACGGATTGATCGATAAGGTTTTCGGGAGAAGGATTTGGCACCATGGTTTCTGAATCGAGCAATGCATGAGTAACGCAAACGGTGACTATTCGCGGAACGATCAGCCGGGCGACGGCGGAGAGTTGATGAGACGAGACGGGGCAGAGTTCATCCCCGCGCCGGTCATGGCCGACGGGGGGATCTTCCCTGGTCCGGCTGAATCGGGTTCACCGCCGCCTGCCATCGGAACCTACGTGGCGATTCTACTGCGTCACAAGTGGCTTGGGATGTCGGTTTTCTTCTTGGTGGCGTGCGCGGCGATCCCTTCGGTCTGGATGTTCGTGATTCCACAGTACCGGGCCGAAGCGTTGATTCGGGTCTCTCCGATCGTTCCGCGTGTGCTCTACCAATTCGAAGAGAACGGCATCTTGCCTCTGTATTCTTCTTACTTGAATACGCAAGTCTCGGTCATTCGCAGCCCGAGGGTCTTGAAGCGTGTGCTCGATCTCAAGGCGGTCCAGGAGACACAGTGGTATTCAGAGAAGCGCGTGTCGTTTCTGCACGGCTCTGTCCCCGATTTGCAGCGCCTGACCCGAAGCCTGACGGTGGGCCCACGTCGCCGCACGGAACTCATCGATGTTGCAATGGAAGCGAAGGAGGCTGCGGACGCCAAACTCATCGTGGACTCGGTCGTGGAACAGTACTTGGATGTCGTCAAAGGGCAGGACCGGGATTCCGAGAAGGACCGTGTCGACGCCTTGCGCCGCGAGTCCGAGTCCTTGTATGGCCAAGTGCAGTCACTGACCGCGCGCAAACACGTCGTATCAACGAGTATCGGCACGGATTCTCCTGACGAATACCGGTTGCACATCACGGTGAAACTCAGCGAATATCAGGAGGAACTGGAGACCTTCGTGCGGGAGCGAAAGCTCAACGAGACGCGACTTGAGCGTGTGGAGAAGAGCATCGCGGAATACCGCGACGCGGTTCCCGCTGGTGACGAGCCTGCCGAAGACGCGTCCGGGGAAGCGGTGCAGAAGCCAGTTCGCTACGCCGACGACGCGGAGTGGCGGCAGCTCCAGCAGTCGGTCGACGCCGGACTACATGTGCTTGGCACGTTGCGTGACCGCTACGGCGAGCAGCACCCCAAGATAAAGGATGCGGTCGCCGAAGTTGGTTTTCGCAAGCTGCTCCTTGCGAAGCGTGAGACCCAGCTGGATGACCCCGAGGCCATCCCCGTTTTGCCGACCGGCGCGCTCGCGGTCCGCGTGAACGACCTGGAGAATCCCGAGTGGCTGGCGGAGCAGATCGCTTTTTCACACGTGAAGGAGGATCTGCTTTTCGATGATATCAATCGGCAGGAGGACAAGGTCAAACTGGTGAGCGAGCGAGCGCAGGAGTTGGCGTCGATCAACATTGAAATCGACGATCTTCAAGCCCAGCTCGGCCGAGTGCGGGAGCGGCTGACGGTTCTCGATATGGAGGCTAAGGCTCCTGGGCGCGTAAGCGTGGCTGCGGTTTCGCTGTTCCCCAGCGAGCCGCATCGTGATCGCCGCATGATGTTGACCGCCTTTGCGATCGTGGCAGCGTTCGGGTGTGGCATTGGCACCGCGCTCTTGCGGGGTCTTGCTGATCCGTCCGTTCGCCAGGCGACAGACGTAACCTCCGCGGTCGAGGTTCCTTTCCTTGGCTACCTGCCCAAGGTACAGTTCGAAGTGGACTTGTGGCGGAGCGCACCGGACAGTCTGCACGAGGCGACGCGCATGATCCGAACCGCGCTGCTCGATCGTTTGCCAAGCCAGACCGGCTCGTCGGTTCTGATCACGAGTTCGGGTGCCGAGGCGGGCAAGACAAGTGTGGCCATTCTTTTGGCGCGTAGCTTGTCCCATATCGGCAAGACTGTCTTGCTCGTCGACGCAGACCTGCGGCGTCCGAGCCTGACGCGACGGTTGGGCATCGAGGCGAGCTCCGGGCTGACGGACGTTCTCTCGGGATCGGCGACTCAGGAAGAGGCGTTGGTGCGTGACTACGCACCCGGGGTCGATGTCATGCCGACGATCAATGCTGCGGCCGAGGGTGATACGGAGTTGATCGCCAACGGCGCCTTTGGCAAATGCCTCAGGAATTGGAAACGGAATTACGATTATGTGCTGTTCGACAGCGCGCCGATTCTGCCTGTGGCAGACGCCCGCATTCTCGCAAGCCAGGTCGACGGAGCCATCCTGACGCTGCGGGCGTCGCATTGTCGAAAGGCGGATGCCGTCGATGCAGTGTCTTTGCTTGTCTCCTCTGGGTGCAAGCCATTGGGAACCGTTCTCGTGGGTGTTGAGAAGGCGCTGTCCTATTCCTACGCCTACGCGAGCAGCTAAGAGTCGAAAGTCGAAACACGCGCGTTTTCGAGTTTCGACCGTCTTTTTTCGACGTTCTTCGCTGGAAACACTGGTTTG
Source organism: Phycisphaerae bacterium (assembly GCA_029260155.1). Classification (GTDB taxonomy): domain Bacteria; phylum Planctomycetota; class Phycisphaerae; order UBA1845; family UBA1845; genus OFTM285. The sequence goes on from JAJDDU010000378.1 coordinate 18,019, forward strand.
GCATTGATCTGCATCATACTGGACTCCCGGCCGGAGTACTTGCGGGATAGCCGCACACCACAATCTCTACTCAGCATGCCGCTTGGTTGCGGCACGGTCTTGAGTGAAATCGCTCGTGCGGTGGGTGAAACCGGGTGCACCGACCTGCGTATCCTCCCGACGTTTGAGTCGCTCCCTGATTACGAGCGCAACATTCTCAAGCTAGCACTGCCGGGCGCGAAGTTGGCCGGCGAGGACGCGATGACGTCTCTGGTCTACGAATACGAACCGTCGGACCACGTCCTCATCCTGGATCCGCGATACTGGCCTGCAGGCCGGTATGAACTGGGCAGCATCATTCACAACGATGATGCGCGCTGCACGCTGCACGGGGTGGCTGTCGCATCGACGCCTGAGGGTACGCAGGAATACGTACGATGCGACCAAAACGGTACGGTAACGCGCATCTTTCGCTATTACGAAGACGTGACTTGTTCACACATTGCCGCGTCGGTGTACGCCCTCGTCCCCTTGGCATCATCGCTGGCGGGCCTTCGCTTCGATTCACTGCCCACGCTACGTTTGGCGCTCGCAGAACGTGCGATGCTCAGTCGCGACATTCCCGTCCGTCCTGGGATCATTGATCTTGGTGAAGAACAGGGGCTTCTCGCGATCAACGAGCAATACGTCATCGGCGCCGCGTCGCATGACTCGCCCGCTCGATACACAACGTTGCAACCGCGCACGCTGGTCGGGCAGCACTGCCGCATTCACCCCGGTGCGCGTATTGTTCCACCTGTGGTGATTCAGGATGAAGTCATCGTTGAAGAAGACGCGGTCATTATCGGCCCGGCGGTCATCGGCGCGGGCAGCACGATTCGTCACGGTTCGCTGGTGGCCCAGTCGGTGCTGGCCTCCGGATCGACCCTCTCCGCCGGAGCGGTCGTGCGACACCAAGCCGCAAGCGGCGCGTGCAAGCGGGAGAGTCAAGCGTCGGACGAAGGCGTCAGGCCCACCGGCGATCCGAGCCACAGCAAGTTCCAGCCTATACGCGGTCAGATGGTGGGTCTTGGCGCTGACATGTCCGCGATGCAGGACACCGGATGGACGCACGCGCGGAAGAACCGGCGGTCGATCTACGCGGCCGCCAAGCTGGTGGGCGATACTGCGGTGTCCGGGATCGCACTGATTCTGCTTGCACCGCTGTTCTTGGCGGCGGCGATCGCCATCAAGCTCGACTCGGCTGGCCCCGTCTTTTTCGGTCACCAACGTGAGGGCAGGCTTGGAAAGGTGTTCGGGTGCTTGAAATTCCGCACGATGTGTGCCGACGCCCACGTCAAGCAACGCGAGCTTTACGCCGCCAACGCTCTCGACGGGCCGCAGTTTAAGTTGGATAATGACCCCCGCGTGACGCGGGTGGGCCAATGGCTGCGGGCGACGAACATTGACGAGCTCCCACAGCTGATAAACGTGTTTCTGGGCCAAATGAGCATCGTCGGCCCCCGCCCTTCACCGTTTCGCGAGAACCAGATCTGCGTCCCGTGGCGACGCGCAAGGTTGTCTGTGAGGCCTGGGATTACAGGTCTCTGGCAAATTTGCCGAGATCAACGGTCAGAGGGAGATTTTCACCAATGGATCACCTACGACATCATGTACGTACGCAATCTGTCACTTCTGCTCGATCAGAAGATCATACTGGCCACCGTCCTCACGCTCGGGGGAATGTGGACGGTGCCGCACACGTGGCTGGTCCGCGAGCAGTCGGAGCACACGACGGTCCGCTCCAACTCGGCCGAAGCGGTCGCGTGAGACGGAATCGTTCTGCGTGGACACCCGCGCGGGATGAATCCCGCCGTTCGGGGCTGGCTTTCGGATTTCTACTTTTGACTTTCTTCTTTCGACTCTCGCCTCTGTGTTTGCTGGTAGCTGGTTGCGCTGATCCTCGTATCAGCCTCGACGACTTCGTCGCCATGCAGCAGGCGCCGACGCAGAGCGATGAGGATTCACAGGAGGCGGCCGCCTCAGTCGAAGTCTTCGATTCGGCTTTGGCTGACTTTGGGTTCGGTCCGGGTGACGTCTTGGATGTGTCGCTCACCGGCCTTGAGGACGCAACGACCTCGAACGTATACCGTTGCCGTGTCGACGACGCCGGCGCGATCGACCTACCCCTGGTGGGCTCGGTTCGGGTGATGGACCTGCGAGAGTCGCAGGCGGAGGATGTCATCAAGCGTGGCTACGTCCCCAACATCGTGCGTCAGCTTACCGCGAACGTCACCGTCATCGAGCACAAGCGGACCGAGGTGCTGGTCACGGGGGCGGTGGGCGTCCCTGGGATGGTGTCCCTTCGTCACAATGAGCGTAATCTGCTCTTTGCCGTGCTCGCAGCCGATGGCGTGTCCAGCGGCGCATCCGGCAAGGTCACACTGCACAGAGTGCGCCGTCCAGGCCAGGATGTTACGTACGACCTTGGCGATCCGCAGCAATTGGAAGGCGCCCTGGCCGAGGATCCGCTGGAGAAGGGCGACATTGTGATGGTCGCAGCCGCCCAGCCCAATACGATCTTCGTCGGCGGTCTGGTCAACCGCCCGTCGCCGCAGTTGTATCCGCCGGGCGTAGAGATGAACGTACTGCAGGTTTTGGCGTCGGCGGGTGGCTTGCGCGAGGATGTGTACCCGGTTGAGGGCACGTTGATCCGGCGGATGCCCAACGGGAGCGACATGCGTGTCAAACTCGATTTTCCGCGCATCAAGCGTGGAGAGGACGCGAATATCGTCCTGGCGGCGGGGGATATTCTCTGGGTCCCCGAGACGGTCGGCACGAAGGTGCTGGACTTCTTCAACCGCAACCTGTTCATCCGCGGCGGTGCAACCATCACGTACAACGCCACCGGAACGGAGTTCCTCAACAGCAACTCCCGTTCACAGTCGTTGCAAGGGCGGCAGGGGGGGACGCTGGAGGACCAGTTTGATCCGTTCAGCTTCCTGAATCAGGCGTCAGCGATCAACCACTGAGGAGCCGCGCGTACCGCGCGGTAGTTCAGAGCTGTGCCATCGTCCCTTACCGAATGGCCTTCGATCGTGAGTGAAGCAC
>JAJDDU010000379.1 GCA_029260155.1 Phycisphaerae bacterium
GTGAGCAAGTGGATCGTAATCTGGAGTCGACAGATGCGGCGGCCGACCTCGCAACGATCCGCAGCCTGGGGTTCAACACGGTGCTTCTGGACGGGCAGGACGTGGTCGATCGAAAGATGCTCCACGATTTGGCTGAGAATCTCGGGCTGATCGTAGTGGCGGCCGACGCCGACGCTCAAGCCTATGTCTCCACGGGACGACTTCCGGTGGAGTGCTGGCTGCCTCGGGCACTTGCGTGGCAGACACAGTGGCGTGACGCCCGAATCGTGAGCTTCGGCGGAATCACGGACAGCACCAGCGGGCAACGGGCTCGACTTCTTGCAACGATGCACCACGAGCGTGAGGAGGCCCCGGCCACGTTTGTGGCCATCGCAGCCGGCAGCGACGTGTCCGCGAGAGACGTTGCGGCGACGTTCAGTGGGATACTGCCGGAGGTCGCCGAGGGCGACGTCAGCACGCCGGTCGGGAACCTCGCGAACATTTCCGTTCGCCAGCCGACCGGAAACCGGGACGCCGCCGCGGGAGAATGGCTGATCGCATTTCATCGGGCGCTTGCGTCGGGGCAGACGTCGGGCGTTGTGGTGGATCGTTTTCGATCGGCGACGTCTGGCTGGGACGCGGTGGTCGATTCGCATGGGGCAGTGTCAGCCAGGCGGGCATCGGTCCTCAAGCGAATCACTGCGCGGGCGAGCAAGTGGTGCCCCCGACTGCGAGGCACTTCGACGCGGCCGATCGAGGCGGCTGGAACGGCTGACTTGCCGATCGAGGTCGTGTTGTTCAACGGTGCGAATCGTCATTTTGTGATGGTGTGGAATTCATCGACGACGCAGTTCGTCCGCGAGTCATTCCCACTCCACGTGCAGCTAGACGGGAGGAGGGCCAGTCGCCTCGTAGCCGTCCCCACGGATGACAGCACAGCGGTGGGTGACGTACTTTCGGTCCGCAGAGGTCGCGTTACGATGCCCACCAACCTGGCTCCGGGCGATGCCAGGTTGTACGAAGTTTTTTAGTCGCACGGACGGGTGCGGGAAACCGATATCACTCAGCGGGCGTCAGAGGCCCCTGACAAACACTGGACGGAGCAGAGCGAAGCAATGGCCAACTACCTCGTTACCGGCGGAGCAGGGTTTATCGGATCGCATCTGGCAGCGCATCTGGTCGGGCAGGGACACGCTGTGCGGGTGCTGGACAACTTCAGCAGCGGCAAACGTGAGAATCTCGCCGCCATCGCGGATTCGATCGAAGTGGTCGAAGGCGACATCCGCGATGCCCAGCAATGCGTTGCGGCGTGCAACGACATCGAGGTTGTGTTCCACGAAGCCGCCATCCCGTCGGTTCCGGTCTCGGTGGACAATCCCGCAGCGAGTCACGACGCAAACATAAACGGCACATTCAACGTGCTGATGGCCGCTCGGGATTGCAAGTGTCGCCGTGTGGTGTACGCAGCCAGCAGCTCTGCCTACGGTGACACAGCTGTGTCACCCAAGCACGAGTCGATTCCGCCCGAGCCGCTCAGTCCGTATGCGGTCCAGAAGCTAACCGGGGAGTACTACGCACGCGCATTCTTCGAGTGCTTCGGCCTTGAGACGCTATCGATTCGCTACTTCAACGTGTTCGGCCCGCGGCAGGATCCAAAGAGCCAGTACGCCGCCGCTATTCCCGCGTTCGTCACGAGCATCATGTCCGGCGAACCGCCGACGGTCTACGGCGACGGAGAGCAGACGCGAGACTTCACATTCATCGACAACGTTCTTCATGCCAATGTGCTGGCAGCCGGCGCGCGCGAAACCCATGGCGAGCACGTCAACGTCGCATGTGGCGAGCAGGTAAGCGTCAACGCGGTGATCGCGCGAATCAACGAGCTGCTCGAAACCGATGTCCAACCGCGCTACGTGCCGACGCGTCAAGGTGATGTGCGTCACTCGCTTGCCGATATCAGCCTCGCAGCCAAGCTCATCGACTACACGCCCAAGGTCATGTTCGACGACGGGCTCCGACGGGCGATCGACTACTACGTTTCGCTCGTGGCCTGATCGCCGGGCGATGCCGGTGCAAGCAAGTCGGCGCGAACGGCGAAATCGAGGAATTCCAGGTTGTTCGGCAAGACGTTCGGCGTCGCGCGTATCGCTTGAATTGTCATCCATTCCGCCCGTTGAACTTCCTGGGGATTGGGCGTGAGTCGGCCGCCGACGATGTCGGCCATCCACCATTCCAGATCGAGTGCGCCGTCGGCGCTACGCCATCGCCATACATGATTAAGCGGCTGGATGGTCAGACTGAGTTCCTCTCGCAATTCGCGCTTCAGGGCTTGCGGCGGAGTTTCACCTGGCTCGATGGCACCGCCGGGAAAACACCACGCGCCGCCGGCGACGAGATGGTCGGCACGCTGAATCATGAGAATGCGGTCGGCGCGTGTCAGGACGGCGACCACGCCGCGTGTTACTTGATGTGGGTGGATTCGCTAAGCCCGTTTGAGGAAAGAAGAAAGGCCGGCGACGAGATTGATCACGTCGCCGGCCCGTATAGACACTTCTATGGTTGCCCGCGAATTACGGCCAGATCAACGAGTCGGTCGATGCCCGATTCTGCACGCTGGTCGGGTCGCCGAACACTCCCTGTCCGGGATAGGGGTTTTCACCCGGGCCCGTCAGTCCCGCTCCCGCCGTGCCCTGTGGGGTTGACCCCGAGATACGTGGGGCGGCTCCCGCATTTGGGCCTGTCAAAGCCATGGCGGTGTAGATGTTGTCGTGATCGACACCCACGATTGGCGTCGATTCGAAATCCACGTGTCCGTCAGCAAAGAAGACGTTTTGGCCGTCGCCAGCGCCGCGGCCACCGTGGTTGGACGAGTTGAAGGCCATCCACTGCCGCGGGGCGGTGTCGATTAAGAGGTCGTCGCCCGGCGCTCCTACGGCGTCGCCGCCGGCGTACGGTCCCTTGTCCGCGACCAACGCCATTCGCGTGTCGACGTCCTCACTCGCACGGGTGTCGAAGGGGCCGAATGGAACCTGATAGCCGTACGACACGCGACCGATGTCCTTGAAGTCGTAGTAACGGTCGATTTCCTCGGTGTCGTCGACGTTGTCGCCGCTGCTGGGGCAGACGTACGTCTTGGGGACGGTCTCGCCGGTACGAACAAGCATCCAGAACGCCCGCGTCGGGGAGATGTTCTGACCATTCCCATCCGTGTCCGACGGCTCGGCGCGAATGGGCTGATCCTCATCGCCAACATCTTCATTTCCGATCTGGGCGGGCGCCGCGTACTTGATGTTTCCGGTGCCGATGTCGGCCTGTTTGAACGCAGGGGTGGGCCAATTGTCATTGTTCCCGGTGTCGTTCGCGTAGATCTTGCATGCGTTGCCGATGGCCCGCGCGTTCGCACCGCACACAACGCGCTTACTCAGCTCGCGCGCACGCGACAAACTCGGCAAGAGGATCGAGATGAGCAACGCGATGATCGCAACCACCACAAGCAACTCGATCAAAGTAAAACCACGCCATTTCGCTCGCATCATGCGAATACCTCCTGTGTCTGGGACACACTTGTTTTTGGCACCGAACCGAGAAAGCGGCTCGCCCAGCGGCGAACGCAAATACGAGACGATCAACAAATTAATCCATAGGTCCATGCCCACAAGGAGCACTTCTTGTTGTCGCCGATCCCGGGCCGTCCATCCTTTTCGGTTCACCCGCCGCAGTTGGCTACGACCATGTGCGGCCGGCTGCCAGGGGAACACGGTTATTCTTGCCCCGGGGAACGCCCCCGAAGGCCGGTCATCTTAGTGATCGTTCAGCATGCTGCAAGGGGCGCCGGCCAACCGCTCTCAGGGTCGGGTGGCCACAGACTATGCGCACCGGGCGCCATCGCAATCCACGAAATACGCCCGCCGCCTGTAACCACGGCGCAGACGCTACGCGATGCGATGCGCTGCTCGGACGGACCAAGGGAGGAATGAGCACAAATGGCTTGGTTATGGAGGTATTCAGCCGACGGCGTGTGAGAACATCGAATCTTATAATGACGGAAAATACTTTGGGGGCACGCGTCGGCGGTCGCCTCGTCCGTCCAATACTGTGTAGAATCGTATCGACCCGTTTGCGCAATGTCAATGAGCTACGTTGGGGCCATTCGTTCAATTGAGCGGAAAGCCGGCATCGTGGCGGTGTCACCCGCGCGTCACATGCGGTGAGATCGAGAAGGAGGGAGCTCACTCGGATCGCATCCGCACTCAACCGACCATCGGGGCCGTTTGGGCAGGACGGCGCGTTCACTTCGTCCCAACACTCCGAGCGAGAGTTAAAGTGGCACCGCGAAATGAAGGTATAGTAGCGAGAGCGTCTCCCACCGGCATCGGGTAGCGTTCGCCGGTGTGTATCCGGGAAAACGGCTAGGCCGAAGCAGGAAAGGAGACGCCGATGGATCTCAAGAGCTACTGTGCCATGGATCTGCATCATAGTCACACGGTCATCGAAGCTCAAACGGCTGGGGGCAAGGTGCGTCTGCACCGAGATGTGGCCACCGAAGCGTGGCAGTTGATCGAAGCGGTCAAGGCAGTGCCCGGCCCTAAGGGCATCGTGATCGAGGAAGGCCCGATGGCGGACTGGGCCATGCGGGCCGTTAAGCCGTTCGTGGCGGAAGTCGTGGTCTGTGATCCCCGTCGGAATCGGCTGATCTGCGACGACGGCGACAAGACGGACACGATCGATCCGGGCAAGTTGATCGAGCTGTATCGCGTGGGTGCGTTGCGCCACGTGCATCATCCAGAGCGTCAGTCGATGATGGACCTGCGCGGTTGGGTGTGG